>DASRDS010000135.1:0-4904 GCA_035652495.1 Gemmatimonadaceae bacterium | reverse complement strand
GTCGGCGCTGGGCGGCGGCGGATCCGCGGGCGCGTCGAACCAAGGGAACATCTTCGTCACGCTCAAGGACCCGAAGGTGCGCCCGTCCGCCGACGTGTGCGTGCAAGAGATCACGCGACGCGTCTCAGGCATCCCCGGATTCCGTCTCTATCTGCAGAACCCACCGTCGATCCAGATCGGCGGCCGACAAGCCAAGTCGCAGTATCAGTACACCCTGCAGGGCCCGGACATCGATGTCCTGTACTCGAGTGCCTTCAAGCTCCTCAATGCGCTGCAGAAGGTCCCATTGATCACGGACGTCACCAGCGATCTCCTGAACCGGAACCCGCAGGTGACCGTCCGCATCGACCGGGTGAAGGCAGCGCCACTCGGACTCACGCCCGCGTCCATCGAGAACGCGCTCGCCGAGGGGTACAACGCGCAGCAGGTCTCGACGATCTACACCGCGG
Source organism: Gemmatimonadaceae bacterium (assembly GCA_035652495.1). Classification (GTDB taxonomy): domain Bacteria; phylum Gemmatimonadota; class Gemmatimonadetes; order Gemmatimonadales; family Gemmatimonadaceae; genus DASRDS01. The sequence goes on along the minus strand of DASRDS010000135.1, from coordinate 4,455 downwards.
TCAACGAGTACTGGGTGGTCCTCGAGATGGCGCCGCGATTCCAATCGTCGCCACTCGACCTGAATAAGCTCTACATCAGCGGCTCGCACGGCGAAGTCGTGCCCTTGGCGCAGGTGGCCGAGCTCGAACCATCGCTCGGGCCGGCGGCGATCAATCACTCGGGGCAGCTCCCGTCCGTCACGATCTCGTTCAACACGCCACCGAACGCCGACCTCGCCAAGGTGACCGCCGCGGTGCAAAAGGTTGCGCTCCAGACCCTGCCCGGAACCATCACCAGTCAGTTCTCGGGAACGGCCCAGGCGTTCCAGAGCTCCTCATCCGGCCTCGGCGTGCTGCTTTTGATCACGGTGTTCGTGATCTACATCATCCTCGGCATTCTGTACGAAAGCTTCGTCCACCCGATCACGATCCTGACCGGGTTGCCGTTCGCGACGTTTGGGGCGCTGCTCGCGCTGTTCGTGACCGGCGTGGAGCTCGACGTCTATGGCTATGTCGGCCTTATCATGCTCATCGGCATCGTCAAGAAGAACGCGATCATGATGATCGACTTCGCGATCGAAGCCGAGCGCAACGAAAATCTGCCGCCGGAACAATCGATTATTAAGGCCTGCAGTGTTCGCTTCCGTCCCATCATGATGACGACCGTCGCGGCGATCATGGGCACCCTGCCGATCGCCATCGGCGTCGGCTCCAGCGCGGCCTCCCGCAGACCCCTAGGGATCGTCGTCGTCGGCGGCTTAGCTTTCTCACAGATCGTCACGCTGTACGTGACGCCCGTGTTCTATACGTACCTCGACGACTTCCAGGCCTTCCTCGGGCGGCTATTCGCTCGGCTGCCATGGGCCGAATCACCAACTCCGGTGCCGGTGGCCGGTGACTAACGCATGACGACTCTCTTCATTAAACGACCGGTCATGACGACCCTGGTCATGATCGGGATCCTGTTCTTTGGCATCGTCGCGTACCGATCGCTGCCCGTCAGCGATCTGCCGAACGTCGACTTCCCAACGATCACGGTCAGCGCGACCCTACCAGGCGCCAGCCCGGAAACGATGGCGTCGACGGTCGCGACTCCGCTGGAGAAGCAGTTCTCCACGATCGCCGGCATCGACAACATGACGTCGACGTCGAGCATTGGCGCGACCCAGATCGTCGTGCAGTTCGCGCTCGACCGGAATATCGACGCCGCGGCCCAGGACATTCAGGCCGCCATCACGCAGACGCTGCGTACCCTGCCCCAGGGCATCATTCCGCCGTCGTACCAGAAAACGAACCCGGCCGACGCGCCCATCATTACGCTCGCGCTCACGTCGGATGTCGTCCCGCTGTCGACTCTGGACGAGTACGGCGAAGTGACGCTGGCGCAGCGCCTTTCCATGGTCGGCGGCGTCGCGCAGGTGCTCGTCGAAGGGACGCAGAAGTACGCCGTGCGCATCCAGATGGACCCGCACCAGTTGGCGTCGCGCAACTTAGGCCTCGAAGACGTCAACGCCGCGATCACCAGCCAGAACGTCAATATCGCGACGGGCGTCCTCTGGGGCGCGAAGACCGCGCTCACCATTCAGGCGACCGGTCAGCTCAATAGCGCCGACGACTTTAGGAACATGGTCGTCGCCTACAAGAACGGCGCGCCCATCCTGCTCGGCGATCTGGGCCGCGTTACGGACGACGTCCAGAACAACAAGACCGCCAGCTGGCTCGGCGGACAGCGGTCGATCGTGCTCGAGATCCAGCGTCAGCCTGGAACGAATACCGTCGCCGTCGCGAGCCGGATCAAGCAGACACTCACCAAACTGCAAAGCGAAATACCGGCTTCGATCCACGTCCAGGTGCTCTTCGACCGGTCCGTCACCATTCAGGAATCCGTCGACGACGTCAAGTTCACGCTCGAGCTCACGCTGTTCCTCGTGGTGCTCGTGATCTTCGTGTTCTTGCGCAACATCTCCGCGACGATCATCCCGAGCCTGGCGCTGCCGATGTCGATCATCGGCACGTTCTCGGTGATGTACTTGTTGAACTACAGCCTCGACAATCTCTCGTTGATGGCGTTGACGCTGGCGGTCGGATTCGTGGTCGACGACGCCATCGTCATGCTCGAGAACATCGTCCGACATCTGGAAATGGGGAAACCCAAGATGCAGGCCGCCATCGACGGCGCATCCGAAGTCGGGTTCACCATTCTGTCGATGACGCTGTCGCTGTCCGCCGTGTTCATCCCGATCCTGTTCATGGGCGGGATCATTGGCAAGCTCTTCCACGAGTTCGCCGTCACGATCGGCGTCTCGATTCTCGTGTCCGGATTCGTGTCGCTGACGCTGACGCCGATGCTGTCCAGTCGGTTCCTGCGCTCCGATCATGGAAAGGAACACGGGAAGCTGTACAACGCGTCCGAGCGCATGTACGAGAAGGTCGTCGGCTGGTACGAGAAGAGTCTGATGTGGGTCATGGATCACCGGCCACAGACCCTCGTCTTTTCGGCGGTCATTCTCGTGCTGACGGCGATTCTGTTCTACTACATGCCGAAGGGACTCTTCCCGTCGGATGATACGGGACAGTTGTTGGTGACGACCGAGGCCGCGCAGGGCGTGTCATACGATGCGCTCATTCAGCACCAGCAAGAAGTCGCGGCGATCGTCATGAAGGATCCGGCGGTGCGCGCGGTCACGTCCTCCGTCGGCACAACGCCCGCGGCGAACCAAGGGCAGATGACGATCGATCTCGTGCCGATCGCCCAGCGCAGCCGGAGTGCCGACCAGGTCGCGCGCGACTTGGCCGCCGCCGTGCAAGGCGTCGCCGGAATTCAGGTCTTCGTTCAGAATCCTCCGGCGATTTCCATCGGAGGATTGCAGAGCAAGAGCCTCTACCAGTACACGCTCCAGAGCGGCGACATCAACGGCCTCGATAACTCGGCCCGCGCCCTCGAGAACCGGCTGCGCCAGCTGCCCGACCTGGCCGCGGTCACGAGCGACCTCTTGATCCAGAACCCGCAGGTCACGATCGATATCGATCGCGATCACGCGGGACAGCTCGGCGTCACGGCGGCCGAGATCGAGAATACCCTGTACGATTCGTTCGGCCAGCGGCAGGTGTCGACGATCTACACGCCGACGAACGAGTACTGGGTCGTGCTCGAGCTGGAACCTCAATATCAGCAGGATATCGCGTCGCTGGGCACGCTCTGGGTGCGCTCCGGCACGAGCGTCGGCGGCACCTCGAACGGCGGCTACGGCGCCGCGGCCATCGCGCCCAGCTCGGGCGCGCCGCTCGTCCCGCTGTCAGCGGTCGCGCGGTTCCGGAACGATGTCGGACCGGTGACCGTAAACCACTCGGGTCAGCTGCCTTCCGTCACGATCTCGTTCGACCTGGCGCCGGGCGTGTCCCTCGGCACCGCGATCAAGGAAATCCAGAATGAGGCCAAGACTATCCTGCCGGCCAACATCGCGTCGCAGTTCACCGGCACGGCCGCGGCGTTCGAGTCGACACAGTCCGGTCTACTCTTGCTCGTCGCACTCGCCGTGTTCGTGATCTATCTGATCTTGGGCGTGCTGTACGAGAGCTTCATTCATCCGATCACGATTTTGTCGGGATTGCCGTTCGCGGCGTTCGGCGCGCTCCTGACACTGCTCATCTGCGGCCTGGATCTCGACGTGTACGGCATCGTGGGCGTGATCATGCTCATCGGCATCGTGAAGAAGAACGCGATCATGATGATCGACTTCGCGATCGAGGCCGAGCATGCCGGTGGCGGGCAGAAGACGCCGGAGCAGGCGATCGTCGAGGCCTGTATCGTCCGGTTCCGGCCGATCATGATGACGACGTTCGCGGCTCTCATGGGCGCCCTCCCGATCGCGCTCGGCATGGGCGCCGGCGCCTCGGTCCGGCGGCCGCTCGGTGTCGCGGTCGTCGGCGGTCTCGCGTTCTCGCAGCTCGTGACGCTGTACGTGACGCCCGTCTTCTACACGTACCTCGACGAGCTGCAGCAATGGTTCGACGCCCGCGCTAAGCGCCGGCGGGAAGCGCGCGGCGCCGCGGGACTGGGGCCGTCGCCGGTGCCGCAGGCAGGCGACTGACGATCGTCTGCAGGCAGATCGCGAGGAGCACGCCCGCGACGGCATCGATCGCCACGCGCCGCGCCAGACCGCGGCAGCGGTTCGGTAATCACTTCATGACGGCGCCGCGACAGGAGGGAGCTCGACGCGCTCCTGCTCGACGAAGACGCTGGCCACCGCCGCATTCACCGCGGCCGACAACACGTGCAGCGCCCACGCACGACGCTCGGTCGCGAGGAGCGGCTGCACGGCGGGCCGGCTCAGTTCCTTGAGACGAATCAGCATGCGCTCTGGCGGCAAGCCCTGATGCCGTCCCGCGCGCGCGAAGCGCCTCACGGCGCGCTCAACGCGGGACAGATTGCCCCATGGACCGGCCGCGGCACTCAGAATCGCGGCCTTCAGGGCA
>DASRDS010000134.1:0-24962 GCA_035652495.1 Gemmatimonadaceae bacterium | reverse complement strand
AACCTCTTCGGCGAGTGCAAAAAGGGCTCGATTCAGTGGCAGTTCGGCCGCTACATCAATAACCTGACCGCCACCTACACGGATCCGCAGCTCTTCGGACCGCGGATCTCGGGTCAGTTCACGGCCTACCACTCGCAGTCGCGCTACACCATCGGCGCCCTCGGCGAGTCGATCACGACCGGTGGCAATATCCAGCTCGGATTCCCGATTCCCGGATCCTATTCCACCCGATTGTTCGCGTCCTATGGACTGGAGTCCATCCGTTATACGGGGGATACCACATCGCTCTTAGGAGCGATCGCGAACCAGTGCCAGGGGTGTATCCGGTCCGTCTTGAGCTTGTCGCTGAGTCACGATACCCGCCTCGACATGCCGTTCCCGTCGTCGGGTGGTGAGCAGACGCTGACCTTAGACCTGGATGGCGGTCCGCTGGGCGGGACCTCGCACTACCAGCGCGTGGTGGCGGAGTTGCGGGGGTACTCGACGCTCTTCACCTTTGGCGCGAACGAGATCGGTTCGGCGCCGATCAAGATCGTGCTCGGCGAGAAGATCCGACTCGGCAACGTGTTCGGCTCGACCGGCCCCTTCTTCTACAGCCAGGCCTTCGCGCTAGGCGGCGTGCAGTACGGCGAAATGCTCCGCGGCTACCCCGAGTTCTCGATCACCCCGAACGGGTATCTGACCGGAACTAGCACCTTCAATGCGACCCCGACATCGTTCGGTAATACCGTATTGACGACGACAACCGAAATGGGCTTACGGTTGAACTCGTCTATCTACCTCGATTTATTTTTAGACGCCGGCAACCTGTGGGCCGGTCCCAGAGAGTTCGACCCGACGCGGCTGTACAAGGGCGCGGGGCTCGGAATCTCGATCGTCACCCCGCTCGGGCCATTGGGGCTCGACGAGGCTTATGGATTCGACAAACTCGACGCGCAGGGCCGGCCGGCACCAGGTTGGCAGACGCATTTCAGACTTGGCAACATTTTCTAACCCTGGAGTCTTCATGAGAACTCTTACCGGCGGCGCGATGGCGCTCGCTGCTTCGGTCGTACTGGTTTCCACCGCGCACGCTCAATCGGCGAAGATCGCCTTCGTCGACGGCCAGCGGATTTTCGGCTCTGTTCCTGGTCGGGCCGAGGCCGAAGCGCAGTTCAACAAAGAGATGGACAGCGTGCGGGCCACGGAAAAGGTCATGGGCGACTCGATGTCGGCGCTCATTGCCAACTACAGCAAGGCCGAAGCAACGTTGAGTGCCGCGGACAAGACGACGCAGCAGCAGTCGATTCGCGACAAGCAGGCGGCGTTCCAGCAGAAGCAACAGCAGCTCGAGCAAAAAGCGCAGGAGCGGCAGAATGAGCTCGTGCGGCCGATCCTCGACAAGATCCATCGCGTGATCGACGACATTCGCGCGGAGAACGGCTACACGATGGTCGTCGACGTCTCGCCGAACGCCGGTGGCTCCGTCGTGTCGTACGACAAGAATCTCGACATCACGGATAACGTGATCCGGAAGCTCCAGTCGATGCCGAGCACGACCGCGACGACCCCGACGTCCCCGACGAGACCGAGCGGCGGCGCGCGCCCAACTCCGTCCGGCGTCACGCAGCCGAAGCCGCCGTCGAACTGATGGCGAACCCCACTATGACGGCGGCGGATATCGCCGCCGCCGTGGGGGGAACGCTCGTTGGCGCGCCCGATACCACCGTCAGCGGCATCGCGCCGCTGGAGCGCGCGACGAGCGGGGACGTCAGCTTCTTCGCGAACTCGAAATACTCGGGTCAGTTCGCGCGCTCAGGCGCCGGCGTCACACTGGTGTCGCCGGACCTCGCGTCGCTGCCGGGCCCTCCGGTTCGCGTGCTGGTCAAGAGTCCGCATGATGCGATGCTGACGTTGATCTCGCGATTCTACGTCGCGCCAGAGCGCTCACCTGGAATCGATCCCACCGCGCGTATAGGTCATGGTGTAAAACTCTCCACGGATGTGACCATCGACCCGTACGCGGTCATTGGCGATGGTGCGGTACTCGCGCCCGGTGTCTGGATCGGCTCGCATTGCGTCGTTGGCGCTGGAGTAGAGATAGGCGAGAACAGTCGTCTCTATCCCCGCGTAACCGTGTACAGTGGCTCGCGACTGGGTAAGCGAGTGGCCGTCCACAGTGGAACCGTCATTGGAAGTGATGGCTTTGGCTATGTGTTTCGCGATGGCGAACACGCCAAAATCCCACACGTTGGCCGATGTCTCATCGGCGATGACGTCGAGGTCGGCGCCAATACCGCCATTGACCGAGGCAGTATCGACGATACGGTGATCGGTGCCGGCACCAAGATCGATAACTTGGTGCACATCTCGCATAATGTGCGGGTGGGGCGCCTGTGTTTGCTGCTGGGACAGTCGGGCATCGGTGGATCGACGAGACTGGGGGACGGCTGCGTCATGGCCGGCCAGTCCGCCATTGTCGGGCACATGACGATGGGCGATGGCGCGAGGCTGGGAGGGCAGGCGGGCGCCATGGGCAGTCTGGACGGCGGGCAGACGTACTCAGGTTATCCAGCGCGTCCCCATCTGGAGTCGCTCCGAGCCTACGCCGCGATGCACCAGCTTCCGAAATACATGAAGCTCCTCGAGCGACTCCTGGCTCAAGAAACCACGCAGGAGACGAAACCCTGAGCGACCGCCGCCGAACGATCCAACGCGCGGTTTCGCTCGAGGGCATCGGGCTCCACCTCGGCGTGTCGTCGAAGCTCACGTTTCGCCCGGCCGAAGACAAAATCGGGATCGTGTTCCGCCGGGTGGATCTGCCCGGCCAGCCCACGATCCCCGCGCGCATCGAGCACGCCGAGCTCACGGAGCGTCGCACGCAGCTGGGCAAGAACGGCGTCGAGCTGCACACGGTGGAGCACGTCCTGGCGGCCGTGGCCGCGGCGGAGATCGATGATCTCTGGATTGACGTCGACAGCGCCGAGCCGCCCGTCATGGACGGTAGCGCGGCGCCATTCTTTGACGCCCTCCGAGAGGCGGGGGTGGCGGCAAAGTCCACCGCCGCTGACTATTTACGGCTGACTGAGCCGGTCCGGGTGATCGACGGGGAGTCCGTGTACGAGGCTCACCCCTCGCCCGATCTCCGGCTCGAGGTCACGATCGATTTTCCGCACCCGGTCATCGGTCGTCAGTCGGGTGCGTATGCGATCACGCCGGAGGCCTTTGGCCGCGAGTTGGCGGCCGCGCGCACGTTCGGGTTCGTGCACGAGGTCGAGGCATTGCGGGCGAAGGGGTTGATCAAGGGTGCGTCCGTGGCCAACGCGGTGGTGCTCGACGCCACGTCAGTGGTGAGCGAGGGCCTCCGGTGGCCGGACGAGTTTGTGCGACACAAGGCCATGGACTGCGTCGGCGATCTCGCGCTGGCCGGCCGCCGGGTTCGGGCGCGGGTCATCGCGACGAAGCCGAGTCATCGTGGGACCGTCACTCTGGTACGGGAGCTAGTCCGCGTGGCACAGGTAGAAAAAAAGCAAACGATCCCCATAGAAGAAATCATGAAGGTGCTCGCGCACCGCTATCCCTTCTTACTCGTCGATCGCATTCTGGAAATCGAAGATGGGAAGCGAGTCGTCGGGATCAAGAACGTCACGATCAACGAGCCGTTCTTCCAGGGCCATTTCCCGGGCCATCCCATCATGCCGGGCGTGTTGATTATCGAGGCCATGGCGCAAACCGGCGGCATGCTGCTGATGGGGATGGTGGGTGAGCCGTATGATCGGAAAGTGGTCTATTTTATCTCGCTCGATAACGTCAAGTGGCGTCGCCCCGTCAAACCTGGTGACCAACTTCGTATGGAGCTGGAGATGGTACAGATTCGTGGGCCGGTCTGCAAAATGCGGGGCATCGCGCGCGTCGACGGGGACGTGGTCGCCGAGGCGGACATGGCGGCCATGGTCCGAGACGCATGACCGCCGTGTCACCCGCGCCGACCGTGATTCATCCGACCGCGATCGTCCATGACGATGCGCGCATCGGGGAGGGCGTCACCATCGGGCCGTACGCGATCGTCGGCGAGCGGTGCGTCATCGGTGACGGCTGCGTCCTGGCGCCACGCGCCGTGCTGGACAAGAACGTCACGCTCGCGGCCGGCGTGAAGGTCGGCATCGGGTCGATCCTCGGCGGTGAGCCGCAGGATCTCAAGTTCGAGGGCGAGGTGACGTTCGTCGAGATCGGCCAGAATACCGTCATTCGCGAGTACTCGACGATCAACCGGGGCACGGCCCAATCGGGGAAGACGACCGTGGGCTCGGGCTGCTTGATCATGTCGTACGTGCATCTCGCGCACGATTGCCATGTTGGAAATAACGTCATTCTCGCGAACGGGACGCAGTTCGCGGGGCACGTGACCGTCGAGGACCGGGCGTCCGTGTCCGGGTTGTGCACGGTGCATCAGTTCTCGCGGATTGGCCGATATGCGTACATCGGCGGGTCGTCGCGCGTGCCACAGGACGTCCCGCCGTTCGTCCTCGCCGTTGGCAATCCGATGCGACTATCGGGGCTCAATTCCGTGGGGCTTCGCCGGGCCAAGTTCTCGAACGAGACGATGCTGGAGCTCAAGCGCGCCTATCGCATCTTGTTCCGCTCGGATCTCAATCTGTCGCAGGCGTTGGATAAGGCTGAGAGCGAGTTGCAGCCGTTGCCTGAGGTGGTGGAGTTGCTGACGTTCATGCGCGCGTCGAGTCAGCGCGGCATTACGTCGTGACACTCCCGCGCCTCGGCGTAATAGGAGCAGGCGCGCTCGGCTATCATCACATTCGGCTCCTGCGGGATCTGGACGGCGTAGAGTTTGTTGGTTTCTATGACGTCGATGTCGAGCGCGCCGCGAAAGTTACCAAGGAGCTCGGCGTTCCGTCGGTCTCATCCGTCACGGCGCTCATCGATGCCTGTGACGCGCTCACCATCGTCGTACCGACGTCAGCCCACTTTGAAGTTGCCCGGTCCGCCCTCTCTCGCGGTCGTCATTTGCTGATCGAGAAGCCGCTGACGACGACGGTGGAAGAGGCCGACGAGCTCTTGGATCTCGCGCAAAAGAATGGCGCGTTGATTCAAACGGGTCACGTCGAGCGCTTCAATCAAGCCATCCGCGCGGCGCTCCCGTACGTGAGCGACCCGCGATTCGTCGAATCGAACCGCCTCGCGCCCTTCAATCCGCGGGGATCCGACGTCGCGGTCGTGTTGGATCTCATGATCCACGACATCGATTTAATAGCGACGCTGGTTCGTGGCAAAGTGGAGGATATCGCGGCGGTCGGCGTGCCATTGTTGACCTCATCAGTCGACATCGCGAATGCGCGACTGACGTTTTCCACTGGTGCGGTGGCCAACATTACGGCCAGTCGCGTGTCTCGCGAGAAATTGAGAAAGCTCCGAATCTTTCAGCCGAGCGGATACTTCTCCTTGGACCTCGGCACCGGCGCCGGCGTGTTCTACCGCCTGCGCAAAGATGTCGATCTCGCGAGCCTCGCCAACGCCCCGCAGGCGATCGAACAGTTCGTCGAATGGATCCCGCTCTCCGCCCCGGAGGCCGAGCCGCTCAAGCTCGAGCTCGAGAGCTTCGCGGCCGCCGTGCGAGGCGAACAGGCCGTGCCCGTCAGCGGCGAGGACGGGCGGGATGCGCTGGCGATCGCGCTCAGGATCGTGCGAGAGATCGAGCGCACGCTCCCGGCGCTGACGCGTGCGTGAGATCCTCTTTTCCGTCGGCGATCCCTCGGGCGACCTGAACGCCGCCCCGGTCGCCACCGCGCTCGCGCGCCTGCGCCCTGACGTGCGCCTCACGGGGCTGGGCGGCAAGCGGATGCGCGATGCGGGCGTCGAGTTGATCGAAGACCGTGTGTCGCGCGCCGTCATGGGGTTCGCCGAGATCGTCCGCGCCATACCCCATCATGTCTCTCTGCTCCGAGCGCTGGACGCGCGCATGCGGACTGGCCGGGTCGCGCTCGTCGTTTGCGTAGACTATGGCGGCTTCAATTTACGCCTGGCCGCTCGTGCGGCCCAACGACGCGTTCCAGTCTTGTATTACATCTCGCCGCAAGTGTGGGCGTCGAGACCGGGTCGCATGAAGACCATGGCGCGCACGGTGACGAAGGCCGCGGTCATCCTGCCATTCGAAGAGACGCTGCTGCGCGACAATGGCATCGATGCGACGTTCGTGGGCCATCCGATCCTGGACCGTGTCCAGGAAACCCAAGAGAAGCTCGACCTGGGACCGGGCCCGGTCCTCGCGCTATTCCCTGGGAGCCGTGCGCAGGAAGTCGAGCGCCTACTCGACCCGTTTGTTGGCGCGGCGCGAGAAGCCGAGCGGCGGGTGCCCGGGCTCAACGTCGTCGTGAGCCATGCGCCGAACGTGACGATCGATCCGGCGCGATGCCCGTATCCGATCGTACGCGCCCCGTCCATCGCCATCCTGCGCGCCGCGACCGCGGTGCTGTGCAAGAGCGGCACGACGACGCTGGAAGCCGCGGTGGTCGGCTGTCCACTGGCGATCGCCTACAAGACCAGCAATCTCACGTATCAGATCGCGAAGCGGCTCGTCACCATCCCCTATATCGGGATGGTCAACGTGGTCGCGGGCCGACGCATCGCGCCGGAGTTCATTCAGGGCGACGTGCAACCCGGCCCGATGGCTGATGCGCTCGTGCCGCTGCTCGACCGCTCGAGTAACACCCATACAACTGCCGTTGCTGACCTGGCGAAAGTCAAAGCGGCGCTGGGCACGCCCGGGGCTGCCGAGCGCGTGGCAGAGATGGCGAGCAAGTTGGCCCGGTGACTACGCGCTCGGATCGGACCGCAGTCGGTACTCGCCTACGCTGGCGTGACCACGCCATAGTCTTCGTAGGCGTGCTAGTCATACGCCTCCTAGGATGGACGTGGCGCATCAAGCGATCCGGTGGAGAAGAAGTCGCGAGCCGGATCGCACGGGGCATGCCGAATTTGTATGCGTTCTGGCACGCGGACATGTTGCCGCTCCTCATCGAGCACGAGGGTGAGCGCGTGGCGATGCTGGTCAGCTCGCATCGTGATGGAGAGATCATCACACGGGTGATGCGCGCGTTCGGGTACCACGCGATTCGCGGTTCGACGTCACGCGGCGCGGCCGGCGCGCTTCGCTCGATGGTGCGCACGTTGCGTGAAGGATGCACGGTCGGTGTCACGCCGGACGGGCCGCGCGGACCGGCGCGCGAGTTCTCGCCTGGGCCGGCCATCGCATCGTTCGAGACGGGGGTTCCGGTGACCCTCACCGCGGTCGTGGCGGACCGTGCGTGGTATCTGCGCACGTGGGATCGGTTCATGATTCCCAAGCCGTTCGCGCGCATTACCGTGTGCTACCAGCCAGCCATCGCCGTTCCCGGACCGACCGCGCGCGATGCGGCGGCGTTTGCGCCTTCGTTAGGCGCCATGTTGAATTCACTGCACGATGTGGCTCTGGCGCAGCGATAGTCTCTCCGCGCGCTTCGCGCGTTTTGCGCTCGCGCCCGCGGCGCTCGTCTATCGAGCCGGCGCCTCTATTCGGAGTCGGCGGATACAAGTGCAAGTGCCCGCGCTTCCTACGATCAGTGTCGGGAATCTGACCGTGGGAGGCACGGGGAAGACCCCGATCGCCGCATGGATCGTAGGCGAGCTGCAATCGCTCGGCGCGAAACCGGCGGTCATTCTCCGTGGGTATTCCGGAGGCGATGAAGTAGAAGTCCACCGGCACCTCAACCCGGGTGTCCCGGTCATCGCCAACCCAGATCGCTTGGCCGGCGCGCGAGAAGCGAAAGCGCGGGGCGCCGACGTTGCTGTGCTCGACGATGCCTTTCAACATCGCCGCATTGCCCGCGTATCCGACATTGTGTTGTTGAGCGCCGACGCGTGGGACGGCGACGTGGGTCGGATTCGGCTTCTCCCGGCCGGCCCATGGCGGGAGCCGCTGTCGGCCCTTCGTCGAGCCTCGGCCGTCATTGTCACGCGCAAGGCCGCGGACGAATCACGGGTCGATGCCGTCACCCGGACAGTCGCCTCGTATGACCTGCCTACCGCCGTTGCCCACCTGACCCTTGGCAACCTGCGGACGTTGGCGGGCGAAGAGAAAGCACTCGACACGCTCAGGGATACCGCGGTTCTCGCTATAGCGGGCATCGGCGATTCCGAGGCGTTTTTCGCTCAGCTGCGCGCGGTCGGGGCCCGCGTTACACCCCGCGCTTTTCGCGACCATCATGCGTTCACCCGGGCCGACGCCGACCAGCTGGCCCGTGCCGCGGCCGGCGCGCCGGTCGTCTGCACGCTGAAAGACGCGGTCAAGCTGGAGCGCGAGTGGCCTCGCGGAGTTGGCCCCTTATGGTATGTTTCACAGCGCGTCGAGTTCGATCGCGGGCGCGAGGCTCTCGTGGCTTCGCTTGGCGCCGCGTACCGGACCTCCTTCTCAACCGGATTCTATGGCTACCGACCTTCGACTTCCCACCCATAAGATCGTCCAGCGCGACAAAGACCGTTTCCTCAACGAAGAGAACCCGTTCGAGGCCATGATGTCTCGGTTCGATCGGGCCGCCGAGCTCCTGGACTTGGAACCCGGGATCTATAAAGTCCTCCGAAACCCTGAAAAACAGATCATCGTCTCCGTCCCCGTGATGCTCGACAGTGGTGAAGTCGAGGTGTACACGGGGTTTCGCGTTTTATACAACACCTCGCGCGGGCCGGCGAAGGGCGGGATCCGCTTCGACATGCAGGTCACGCTCGAGGAGGTGAAGGCCCTCGCGGCGTGGATGACCTGGAAGTGCGCGGTCGTCAACATTCCGTTCGGCGGCTCGAAGGGCGGCGTCATTTGCGACCCGCTCAAGATGAGCGTTGGCGAGCTCGAGCGTCTGACCCGTCGCTATACGGCGGGCATTATCGCGACGCTCGGTCCTGATTCCGACGTGCCCGCGCCCGACGTGAACACGAACGAGCGGGTGATGGCGTGGATCATGGACACCTACTCCATGCACGTGCGCCACACCGTGACCGCCGTCGTCACTGGCAAGCCCGTCGAGATGGGCGGCTCGCTGGGCCGCCGCGAAGCGACGGGGCGTGGCTGCATGATCGTGACCAAAGAAGCCCTCAAGCATCTCGGGATGCCCGTCGCGGGAACGACGGTCGCGATCCAGGGATTTGGCAACGTGGGCTCGATCGCCGCCGAGATGCTCCAACGCGAAGGCTGCACGATCACGGCGATCGGCGATCGGACGGGCGCGCTGCATAACGCGAAGGGCATCGATATCGCCGATGCGGTGCGCTACGTGAAAGAGCACAAGACGCTCGAGGGATACCCGAAGGGCGACAAGATCACGAACGACGAGCTGCTGACGCTCGACGTCGACGTGCTGCTCCCCGCCGCCCTCGAGAACGTGATCACGAGCAAGAACGCCTCGAAGATTCGCGCCAAGATCGTCTGCGAAGGCGCGAACGGCCCCACCACGGCGGGCGCCGATGCGATCCTCGATGACAAGGGCGTGTTCGTCATTCCTGACATTCTCGCGAACGCGGGCGGCGTCACCGTCTCGTACTTCGAGTGGGTGCAGGACCGCGGTGGCTACTTCTGGTCCGAGGAGTCCGTGAACGATCGGCTCCGCGATATCATGACGCGCAGCTTCAAGGACGTCCTGAATCTGTCGCGGCAGCATAAGGTGAACATGCGCACCGCGGCCTACATGTTGGCCATCACCCGCGTGTCCACCGTCCACAAACTCCGCGGAATTTACGCGTAGCGCGTGCGTATAGTGGTCGCTACGGTCGGCGCGCCACGCAACCGGGCGCTGGCCGAGGCGATCGCGGACTACGAGACTCGAGCGGCGCGGTACTGGCCGCTCGAGGTGCGGGAAGTGAAAGAGGAGCGCCTCGCCAGCGCGGTCGCGGAGGTCGACGTCGTCGCGTGTACGGAGGATGGAGCGCGGATGTCGTCCGCGGAATTTGCGCGATGGCTGCAGGCCGCCCGCGAGCGCGCCAAGGATTTCGCGTTCGTCATCGGCGGCGCGTTCGGCCTCCCATCAGCCCTACTGGAACGCGCGAGGAGCCGGCTATCATTGGCGCCATGGACTTTGCCACACGAACTCGCGCGGCTGGTGCTCGCGGAGCAGCTCTATCGCGCCGGCACGATTGTGCGTGGAGAGCCGTACCATAAATGATCGACGTTCGCACCAATCATCTGGGCACCTCGAGGCTCACCCGCGCGCTGTTGGCGGGCGATTCGACCGTCGCGACATGGTACGCGACGCCCCCACGCTCGACCGCCGCATGGCGCGATCGCGCCAAATCCATAGCGCTCCGCGATGAGTGGCTGACCGCGCTGGCGCCCGCGTTCGACGCGAGCGGCGAGGCCGCCGCACGCTTGGGTCGCGCGAGCGTGCTCGTCACCACGGGTCAGCAGCCTGGCTTTTTCGGTGGCCCGATCTACACGTGGTCCAAGGCGCTGAGCGCGCTCGCCATGGCGGATGCGCTCGAGGCGGCGTGCGGCATCCCGGTCGCGCCGGTGTTCTGGGCCGCGACCGATGACAGCGACCAGCGCGAAGCCCGCTCGACGTGGATCCCCGTGCCCGGGGGCGCGACCGAGCTCTCGATGCCAGGACGCGCGCCGGACGGCACCATCATGAACGCGGTGCCCGTCGGCGACGCCAGCGGCGAGATCGCGCAGCTGGTCGCCGCCACGGGATCGGCCGTATACCCCGAGGCGCTGACGACCGTTGCGGAGGCGTACCACGCGGGCGTCACCGCCGGCGAAGCGTACGTCGAGCTGCTCCGTCGGTTGCTCGAGCCTCTTGGCATCGCGGTCCTCGACGCGGCGCACGAGACAGTTCGCGCCGCCGCGCGGCCGCTCCTGAGCCGGGCGTTGGAACGGGCCGCGGACATCGAGCGGGTGTTGATCGAGCGATCGCAAGCCATCGCCTCGGCCGGTTACGACCCGCAAGTCGCCGACGTGCGCGGTCTGTCGCTCGTGTTCGCGTACGACGGCGCCACCAAGAAGCGACTCCGCGTCGGCGATACGACTCGCGCGACGAGCTTGGGTCCGAACGTCTTGCTGCGCCCTGTCGTCGAGTCCGCGATTCTGCCGACGGTCGCGTACATGGCCGGCCCGGGCGAGCTCGCGTACTTCGCCCAGGTGACGCCCGTGGCCGAGGCGCTCGGCGCCCGTCCACCGGTCGTCCTCCCCCGGTGGTCATGTACCATCGTCGAGCCGCACATCGCGCGTCTCCTCGAGCGCCGCGGTCTCGACGTCGATGATTTGCGCGATCCGCATACGGCCGAGAGCCGGGTCGCGCGTGAGGCGATGCCGCCCGAGTTGGGCGACGCGATCGCGGGACTGCGCCGCCTGCTCGCGCACGGGATCTCCCAGGTCGAGAAGTCCGCGTCCTCACTGCAGGTGGCTCCGACGACCTTCCAGGGAGCGCTGCGGTCGGCCGGCTACAAGATCGACCGCCTCGAGCGTCGTCTGCTTGCCCGGGTGAAGTCCAGCGAGCTCGAAGCCATGACGGAATTGGCGACGCTGCGCGGCGCGCTCTATCCGAACAACAAGCCGCAGGAGCGGGCGCTCAACATGATCCCGCTGCTGGCGCGGCACGGGCCGACGCTCTTCGACTCGATGCGACAGGCGGCCCGGCGGCACGCGGAAACCCTTGTCGGATAAGTCGAGCGAACGAAGCGGCGGCCGAGCCGCCTCGCTCGTCGCGATCGGCATTCTGGCGAGCCGGCTCACCGGACTCGTTCGCAGCCAAGTCTTCGCGCATTTCTTCGGGAGTTTGCCTGCCGCGGACGCGGTGACGGCGGCGTTTCGCATTCCGAACCTGTTGCAGAACTTGTTCGGGGAAGGCGCGATGTCCGCGTCGTTCATCCCCGTCTATGCGGGCCTTCTCGCGAAGGGCGACGAAAAAGAGGCCGATCGCGTCGCCGGCGCGATCGCGGCGCTGCTAGCGCTTGTCGTTTCCGTCGTCGTTCTCATCGGTGTGTTGGCCACTCCGGTTTTGATCGATCTCATCGCACCGGGGTTCGAGGGTGAGCGGCGGGTGCTCTGCATCCAGCTCGTCCGCATCTTTTTCCCCGGCGCCGGGTTCCTGGCGATGTCGGCGTGGTGTCTCGGCGTACTGAACAGCCATCACAAATTCTTGCTGTCGTACGCGTCACCCGCGCTGTATAACGCCGTCATCGTCGCGACGTTGCTATTTTTTGGTCGCCGCGTCGAAGTCACGCATCTGGCGGTGTTGTTCGCGTGGGGCGCCGTCGTGGCCAGTGCGGCGCAGTTTCTGGTCCAGGTGCCGACGGTCCTGCGAGTCGCGCCGAATCTGAAAATTCGCTTGAGCACCCAATCGCCCGATGTGAAAGTCGTTGTCCACAACTTCGGTCCGACATTCGTAGCGCGTGGAGTCGTCCAACTCAGCGCCTACATCGACCAGTTCCTCGCGACCTGGCTGCCATTAGGAGCCGTAGCCCTCCTAGGCTACGCACAAATCCTGTACACGCTCCCAGTCAGTCTCTTCGGCATGGCGGTCTCCGCCGCGGAGCTCCCGGCGATGTCACGAGACACGGCCGCCGAGGTACTGCGAAAGCGATTGAACGCGGGCCTCCACCGTATTGCGTACCTCGTCATCCCGTCGGCGATGGCGTTCTTCGTCCTCGGCGATGTCCTCGGCGGGATCTTCAAGAGCGGCCGCTTCACCGAAGCCGACACCGTGTGGGTCTGGCGGATCCTAGCCGGATCCGGCGTAGGCCTACTGGCGTCGACCCTGGGCCGACTCTACTCGTCGACGTACTACGCGCTCAAAGACACACGCACGCCGCTCCGTTTCGCGGTCGTGCGCGTCACGCTGACGACGATCCTCGGCGTCATATTCGCGTTCGCGCTCCCGCGCTGGCTCGGCGTCGATCTCCGGTGGGGCATGGCGGGACTCACCGCCTCAGCCGGTCTCGCCGGCTGGGTCGAGTTTTATCTGCTGCGCCGCGGGATCGCGCCGCGGATAGGGCAGACGGGCGTCCGAGGCGGCTACGTGGCCGCGCTATGGGGCATAGCGGCCGTCTGCGCGGCGGCCGCATACGGACTCAAGCTGGTCTTTCCGCCAGGCCACGCATTTATCCGCGCGGCGACCATCCTTCCGGCCTACGGAGCGCTCTATCTCGCGCTCACAAAGGTAGCCAACCCCAAGTAGATTTAGGGGTTATGGAGGAAAAGGTCGCCCACCTTCCGGAGTCTCCGGGGGTGTACCTGTTTCGCGATGCCAAGGGCACCGTGCTCTACGTGGGCAAGGCCAAACGGCTACGCTCGCGCGTGCGAAGCTATTTCAACGCGGATCACGCCGACAGCCTGAAAACGCTCCACCTCATGCGTTACGTCGCGGATTTCGACACGATCGTGGTGCCGACGGAAGCGCACGCGCTGATCCTCGAAGCGAACCTGATCAAGGAGTACCACCCGCGATTCAACATCGCGCTCAGAGACGACAAGTCCTACCCATATATCAAGGTCACCGTCCAGGAGCCGTTCCCCCGCGTCTTCGTGACGCGGCGGCTGCTGAACGATGGCGGACGGTACTTCGGGCCGTACACGGACGTTGGCAAGATGCGGCGCGCGCTCAATGTCGTGAAGCAGATCTTCACGGTGCGGTCGTGTCGGTACGACATGCCGAAGGAGATGCCCGAGCGGCCGTGTCTCGACTACTACATCAAGCGCTGCAAAGCCCCGTGCATCCTGGCGCAATCGCAGGATGAGTATCGGGCGATGATCGACGAAGTGCTGATCTTCCTCGATGGCAACGCACGGGAAGTCGTCCGCCGGGTTCGCGCGCGCATGGATGCGGCGGCGGATGCGTTGAACTACGAGCAAGCGGCCGAGCTTCGCGACATGCTGGTCAAGCTGGAGAAGCTCGAGGAGCCAACGGTGGTCATGGAGGTCGAAGGCGGCGACCGTGATGTCGTGGGTTTCGCTCGCGATGGTGACGATGCGAGTGTCGTCACGATGCGCATTCGTGCCGGCAAGCTTTTGGCTCGCGACCATCGGCTCCTCTCCAACATCGAAGGGGAAACCGATGCGGCCGTACTCTCAGCGTATTTAACTCAGAGCTACGTCATCAATGCCGAAAGAGCGCCTGAGCTACTGGTCCCGTTTGACTTTGAAGATCGCGAAGCGTTGCAAGAAAATTTGATCAGCACGAAGGTGCTGGTTCCGCAACGGGGTCCAAAAAGAGAACTCGTAGACCTCGCCGAACAAAACGCGAGACACCTGTTGGAGGAGTTCAAGCTGGCGGCCGAAGAGTCAGATGTCAGAGCCGGTGAACCGGTCTATGACCTGCAAAGGGAGCTCAGTCTCGTCAAACTCCCCCGAGCGATCGTGTGCTTCGACATTTCCCACGCGCAAGGCACCGACACCGTTGCGTCGATGGTCTGGTTCGAAAACGGCCGCGCCAAACGCTCCGAATATCGCAAATTCAAGATCGCGACCGTCGAAGGCGTCGACGATTTCGCGTCGATGAAAGAAGTCGTGCACCGTTATTTCGCCCGGCGGGTATCAGAGGAGAAGCCGCTGCCGGACCTCGTGGTCATTGACGGCGGCAAAGGCCAGCTCCACGCGGCCCAAGAGGCGCTGCAATCGCTCGGACTGGCCGAGATGCCGATCGTGAGTCTCGCCAAGCGAGAGGAGGAAATCTTCGTCCCGGGACGCTCGGAGTCGATTCGGTTGTCACGGCGGTCGCCGGGCCTCCGGCTCGTCCAGCAGGCGCGGGATGAAGCTCATCGCTTCGCCATCACGTTCCAGCGGAAGCGCCGGGCCGTTCGGACGGTCACGTCGGAGTTGCTGAAAATACCGGGGATCGGGCCAGTGAGAAGAAGGGCCCTCCTCCGGGCGTTCGGTAGTGTGCAGGGCGTGCGCGACGCGACCGTCGAGCAGATCGCGGCTGTTCCGGGTTTCACGGCCGCGACGGCGCAAAAGGTGCTCAGTTCTCTTGGATCTCCGTATGCCCCTAGCGATTCTTGATCCGTTCTCTGGCATTGCCGGTGACATGACCCTGGGCGCGCTCATCGCCTGCGGTCTGGATCCGGAGTGGCTGCGCGCGCTGCCGGCGCGCTTGGGGCTGGATGGCGTGCGCGTCGAGATCGGGGACGTGCAGCGCGCGGGTCTCGCGTGCACCAAAGTCGACTTCGACATCCCGCCGCAGCCGCACGGGCGTCACGTGGCCGCGATCCGGAAGATCATCGCGGCCTCCGGCGCCCCCGATGCGGTGCGCGCGAAAGCCGATTCCGCGTTCATGGCGATCGCGACGGTCGAGAGCGCGATGCATGGCGTGTCCATCGAGAAGGTGCACCTGCATGAAGTCGGCGCCGTCGACGCGATTCTCGATGTGGTGGGCTCGATCTGGGGGCTCGCGCTGCTCGGGATCACCAGCGTCTACGTGGGGCCCATCGCGCTGGGCGATGGCACCGTCGAAAGTGCGCACGGCACGCTGCCGGTTCCGGCTCCCGCGACGCTCAAGCTGCTCGAGGGGCATGTGGTGCGCCCCGGGCCCACGGGCGCCGGAGAGCTGGTCACGCCGACAGGGGCGGCCTTGGTACACGTCCTATCGCTGGGCGCGCCGCCAGCGTCGTACGTGCCACTCAAGAGTGGGTTCGGTGCGGGGACGAAAACTTTTGACAGGCGCGCGAATGCCTTGCGTTTAGTGATCGCCGATCCGGTCTCGGATAGCGTCGCGCGCGAGACCATGGTCACCTTGGCGGCGGACATCGACGACATGAGTGGCGAGTATCTCGCGGACTTGGCCGAGACATTGCGATCATCGGGCGCCGCCGATGTGGTACTCATTCCCACGATCATGAAAAAGGGAAGACCGGGGACGCGCGTGGAAGTTCTATCGCACCTGATGACCGCCGATCAACTCGAGAGCATCATGCTTTCGCAGAGCACGACACTCGGCGTGCGACGCACGACGGTCGAGCGCACGGTGCTGCCGCGTCGCACCATATCGGTCGACGTCGACGGCCATCGGATCGCCGTGAAAGTGGCGACGCTGCCCGATGGCGGGACCCGCGCGAAACCCGAATACATCGATGTTCACCGCGTGGCGGAGGCGACAGGCCTTCGGCCAAGCGATATATTTTCCCTCGCGGCGGAGGCCGCTCGGCGCGAAGATGCCGATCTATCCTAAAGTTCAGGAGCTCACCGATGCGCGTTGTGGTCGCATGCGGAGTGTTGTGTTTGCTCGGAGTACCGGCGCTCGTTCAGGGCCAGGGCAACAAGAAGAACGACAATAAGGACAAGCCCGGCTCGAAGTGCGAGATCGACCTCAACAGCCCTGCCGAAATGTTCTCGGCCGCGCTGTACCAGAAGAAAGCGACCGACGCGAAAGCCGACACGGGTGAGGCGGACAAGAACTGGCGCTCCGCGGTCGGCGCGCTCAGCGCGCCTGGCTTCAAGAACCCCAATCCCCCCGCGTACGACTACATCGTCGGACAGGCGCTAATCACGCTCGGCACGCGCCCGGGTGCGGCCGAGACCGGACCGCGCTCATCGTACGGGTATAAGGACAACCCGACGGGGACGATCGATCCGTTGGCCACGGCGGACACCCTGCTCAACCAACTTGCGGCCGCGAAGCCGTTGTGCGAGCCCGTCGCGATCAGCATTCGCGAGCAAGGCTACATCCCGCTCTACAACATCGGCGCGAAGGCGTTGGGGTCGAACGCACTCGACACGGCGAAGCAAGCGGCGGCGCGCGCGGTCGTGTTGGACCCGAAGCGCCCGGAAGCCTATAACCTCCTCGCCGGCGTCGCGCTCAAGCAAAAGGATCTGCCGGCGGCCGCGACGAACTACAAGAAAGTGATCGAGACGTCCGGCAGCGACTCCGGCTTCGCCAAGACGAAGCAGGGGGCGTTGTTCAACCTCGGCGTCGTCGAACAGAACCAGGCGGATGCCGCGACCGGTGACCAGAAGAAGGATTTCGCGAAACAGGCCGCCGATGCCTGGACGCAGTACCTGCAGATGAACCCGACTGATGCCGACGCAAAGGGCGCGCTCGCGCGGGCGCAGCAGTCGGCCGGCGATACCGCCGCGGTGACCGCTGCCTATACCGATATGATCGCGAACCCCGACAAGTACACGGATCTGCAGCTCTTCCAGGCTGGGTTCGCGGCTTCGCGCGCGAATCGCGATGCGGACGCCGAGAAGCTGTTCAACGCCGGGCTCAAGCTGAACCCGTACTTCCGCGATGCGTTGTACTATGTCGCGGCCGGCTACTTCAACCAGAAGCGCGCGGACACCTTGTTCCCGCTCGCGCGCAAGCTCGTGAATCTCGATCCGAACAACGCGGATAACTGGAAGCTGCTCGCCGGGGCGTATCAGATCCGAGCGAACGGCGAGCCGACGAAGCCGGTCGCTCGAAAGGCCGACGTCGACTCGACCATGTCGTACGTGAAAAAGAGCAAAGAGCTGCCGATTCAGCTGCGCATCACGAAGTTCGCGAAGGACGGCGATAAGCTGACCATCGGCGGCACACTGGCAAACCAGGGGACCAAGGACGACTCGGTGACGATCAAGTTCCAGTTCATCGACAAGAACGGCCAGACCGTGGCGTCGTCCGACGTTCCCGTGCCCAAGATCCCCGCCGGCGGCATGCAGAACTTCGAGACCAGCGTGACACAGCCCGGTATCGCGTCGTTCAAGTACGCCCCCCTGGAGTAATGGTCCGCGTCGCGCGCGTCGTCCCAGGGAGTATCGCCGAGGAAATCGGGCTGACGTCCGGGACCGATCTCGTATCGGTCAACGGGCGTCCGCTCGGGGATTTTCTCGATTGGGAATTCTTGAGCGCGGACGATGCGCTCGAGATCGAGGCGCGGCAGGACGGGGAGACCGTGATCTACGAGATCGAGCGGCCGGACGGCGAGGCGCTCGGCGTCGAGCTGGAACCGCCAACGGTTCGCCAGTGCGCGAACCGTTGCGAGTTCTGCTTTATCGAGGGTTTGCCGCCCGGTCTCCGTCGTCCTCTCTATCTACGCGACGATGATTACCGTCTGTCATTCGCGTACGGCAATTTCGCGACGTTGTCGAACGTCCGTGAGCGCGATGTCAAACGCATTTTCGAGTATCATCTCTCTCCGCTCTACGTTTCGGTTCACGCGACCCCTCACGAGGCTCGCAAGGTCCTCCTGAACAATCCCAAGGTCCCCGACATCATGGCGCAGCTGCGCACGCTCGCCGGCGGGGGCATTGAGTTTCATTGTCAGATGGTTGTGGTGCCTGGGCTCAACGATGGCGCGGTGCTCGATCAATCCCTCGGGGACCTGTATTCGCTGGGCAACTCTGTTCTCTCCGTCGCCATCGTCCCGGTCGGGCTGACACAATTTTCTCATCTCTACACTGGCCGCTCCATGGATCGCGCGACCGCGGCTGGTTTGTTGAAGCAGATCACGCCGTGGACCAAGAAAAAGAACCACCCGTGGGTATACGGTTCAGATGAGCTCTATCTTCTGGCCGGTGTGCCGCTCCCGAAAGCCGAGTACTATGGTGAGTTCGACCAGGTTGAGAACGGTGTCGGCGCGGTAGCCTTGTTGCGTCAACGGGTGAGCGAGGGCGCGAAGCGCCTCGAGCGACTTGATGGTCGGCGCATTGGCGTAGTCACCGGGACATCGATGGCGCCACTGATGCCAGAACTACTCGATGTCCTACATGAGGCGACGGGCGCGACGTTCGAGCTGATCCCGACGGAGAACAGTCTGTTCGGCCCGACGACAACGACCGCTGGCCTACTCGTCGGTGCGGATATTCGCCGAGCGCTGGAAAGCCGATACGATCTCGATGAAGCGCTGATCCCGGCCGAGACGATCAACGATCGGGGCGTGTTCCTCGATGATGCCACATTCGAGGATGTCCGCGCGGCGCTCCCGATGCCGGTCCGCCCGTCGTACGACTTTATCGACGCCCTGTGAGCACGTCGATATGAGCACGCCGATCGTCGCACTCATCGGACGGCCGAACGTCGGCAAGTCCGCTCTGTTCAATCGCATTGTCGGCGCGAACACCGCGATCGTCACCGATGAGCCGGGCACGACGCGCGACCGGCATTTCTCGCGCGCCGAGTGGGCGGGGAAGAGCTTCTGGCTCGTCGACACCGGCGGCCTGGTCGAAGACTCCGATGTCCCGATGGACGTCGAGATCCGCCGCCAGGTCCAGCAGGCGATCGAAGAATCCGATCTGTTGCTGTTCGTCGTCGATGCCAAGACGGGTTTGACGCCGAGCGATCATAGAATCGCCGAGATGCTGCGAGAATCGCGGCGGCCCTGGGTCCTGGTCGCCAACAAAGTTGACGACCCGTCGTCGACGGATTTCTACGAGTTTTACAATCTCGGAGCGGGCGATCCCGTACCGGTCTCAGCCGCGAACGGTAAAGGCTCCGGCGACCTGCTCGATGTCGTCGCCGAGCGCATTCCGGAGGGTCCGGCCGAGGAGCCGCCAGGCCTGCGAGTGGCGGTCATCGGACGGCCCAACGTGGGTAAGTCGTCGATCGTGAATCGGCTGCTCGGTGAAGATCGGCTCGTGGTCGCCGAGGAGGCCGGGACGACGCGGGACGCGATCGATGCGCCGCTGGTGTACCATGGCCAGCCCATGGTGTTCGTTGACACGGCGGGGCTCAGGCGCCAATCAAAAGTCGATGACGGGATTGAGTTCTACTCGGCCCTGAGGACGCGGCGCGCGATCGAGCGCGCCGACATTTGTGTACTCGTGCTGGATGCCATGGAAGGGCTCCACGTGCAGGACCTCAAGATCGCGGCGCTGGCCTGGGACGCGGGTCGGGGCCTGATCGTTGTGGTCAATAAATGGGACCTGAAAGAAAAGGACGACAAGACCGCGCCCCATTTCGAAAAAGAGGCGGTCGAAAAGGCGCCGTTTTTGGGGTTCGTCCCCTTCTTGTTCACCTCGGCAGTGACAGGACAACGCGTAACGCGTATCCTCGATGACGTGTTGGCAGTCGATGAAGAGCGGCGGAAGCGTATACCCACGTCCGAGGTCAATGAGACGCTGAAGGCGCTATTGGCGCGCCGCCAGCCCCCTCAGGCCGCCGGCCGGGATGTGCGCCTCAACTACGCGACCCAGGTCGAAGTGGCGCCGCCGACGATCGCGGTGTTCGGCAATCACCCCGAACTGGTTCAGGAGCACTACGTGCGCTATCTCCACAACGGCTTTCGCGCGGCGTGGGGATTCACGGGCAGTCCGCTCCGCATCGTCATGCGCGGGAAGGCCGCCTGATGCCACCGGTCCTCGGCCTGATCCTCGCCTATCTCAACGGGTCGGTGCCGTTCGCCTATCTGATCGGCCGCCTGTTCGGCCGCATCGATCTTCGCCGCGTTGGATCCGGCAACCTCGGCGCGACCAACCTCGCGCGACAGATGGGTTGGCCGTTCTTCTTCCTGGTCTTTGCCCTCGACGCGGCGAAGGGTGCGCTGCCCGTCATGCTGCTGCCGTCGCCCGGCGACCTGGACCACCATCAAATGTGGCAGATCGCGCTGGGCGTCGCGGCGATCATTGGCCACACCCGCCCGATCTTCTTGCTCGGTCACGGCGGTGGGAAAGGTGTCGCCACGGCGGCCGGCGTCTTCTACGGTTTGCTGCCACACCAGACCGTCGATGTGCTCGTGATCTTTGGCCTCGTCGTGCTGATCACGAAGTACGTGTCCCTCGGGTCGCTGACGGCCTCGGGCATCCTGCCGATCATGGTGCTGATTGGACGAGGCGCGGGCCCCGTATTCTGGTTCTCGCTCTTCGTGGCCCTGTTCATCGCCTTCACTCACCGGAAAAACATTCAGCGACTCCGCAAGGGAAAAGAGCCGCGCATCGATCGGAGTCCGCCGAAGCCTGAAAGCTCGTGACGAGCGGTCAAGCCTTTGATTGTGCGGTCGTCGGCGCTGGGGCGTGGGGAACGGCACTCGCCGATCTCCTGGCGCGGAATGGGCACCACGTCAAAATCTGGGCGAGAGAGGCCGACGTCGTAGCCTCCATCGCCCAGTCCCACGAAAACCAGCGGTTCTTAAAGGGCGTGCAGCTCGCCGCCTCGTTGGAGTCCTGCGCGCAGATCACGGAGGCGGTCCGGAGCGCATCACTCGTCGTTTACGCGCCGCCGTCAGAGCACTTCCGCGAGGTCGTGCGGGCGTCGGCCCCGGCCGTCGACGCGACGGCGACCATAGCCGTGGCCAGTAAAGGACTGGAGCCCGAGACGCTCAAAGTCATGACCGCCGTCGCCAGCGAGGAACTGCGCGGTCGTTCGGTCGTCGCCCTCTCGGGCCCCAGCTTCGCCGCCGAAGTCGCCGCCCGGCAGCCCACGGCCGTCGTGGCCGCCGGCCCCGATCCCGATGCGACCGAGTTCGTACAACTGCTGATGTCGTCGCGGGAATTCCGGGTCTATACGCATGACGACGCCTTGGGCGTCGAGCTTGGCGGCGCCCTCAAGAACGTCATGGCCGTCGCTACCGGGATCTGCGAGGGGCTCGGCCTGGGCTACAACTCCCGCGCCGCGCTCATTACGCGTGGTCTGGCCGAGATGATTCGGCTGGGTGTGGCGCTGGGCGCTCAAGGAGCCACGTTCGCGGGCCTCGCGGGCATGGGGGACCTGGTCCTGACCTGTACCGGCGCCTTGAGCCGAAACCGGGCGCTGGGCGTCGCTGTGGGGCAGGGCGCGACGCTGGCCGAGGCCATGGTCGGGAAGGAGACTGTGGCTGAGGGGGTGACGACAGCGCGCAGTGCCCTCAAATTGGCTGAGCGGGTTGGCGTCGACATGCCAATTGTCGCCGGCGTCCATAGGATTCTGTTCGAGGGGAAGCCCGCGCGGGAGTCGATCGCGGAGCTCATGGAGCGCGAGTTGCGCGCCGAGTCTGATTGATGGCGACTGAGCCGGTACGGCAATTCTATTCGATCGGGGATGTGTGCGCGCTGACGGATTTGAAGCCGCACGTGCTCCGGTATTGGGAGAGCCAGTTCCGGTTCCTGAGCCCGGCGAAGAATCGCTCCGGCAATCGCGTCTATCAGCGGCGTGAGGTCGAGTTGATCCTCCTCGTCAAGCATCTCCTCTACACCGAGAAGTACACGATCGACGGGGCGCGCCGGAAGGTCGACGAGCATCGGCGCGCGGGAAGCGGTACGCTCAAGACGGCGGCGCGGGCCGCGCTGGATCGCGAAACGCTGCAGGCGCTCGAGCACGAGCTCGAGGCCATCCTGGGTCTGCTCTCCGAGACCCGATGACCATCAGTGGTCAGTTCGTTCCGCTGCGCGCGGCGTGTGTCGTGCCCGCCTACAATGCCGCGGATACCCTCGAACAGGTGATCGACGGCGTCCGTCAGACCGTGCCTCGTGTCCGCGTGGTGGTGGTCGACGATGGCTCGACCGACCAGACCCGTGAGGTCGCGGATCGGGTCGCGGATGATGTCGTCGGCTTCGACCAAAACCGGGGGAAAGGCGCGGCGCTCAGGGCGGGCTTCGAGGCGGCGCTGGCGGAGCGGTGCAGCACGGTGCTGACGATCGATGCCGACGGCCAGCATGACCCGGCGTACGCGCCGGCACTCTTCTCGGCGCTCACCCGCGTCGATGTCGTGATTGGCGTGCGGAAGCGGGACGGCTCCGACATGCCGTTCTACCGTCGGCTGTCGAACGCCATGTCGAGTGCCGCGGTGAGCATGGCCACCGGGCGGCGGTTCACGGACAGCCAGTCCGGGTTCCGAGCCGTGCGCTCCGAGGTGCTGCGCCGGATTGCTCCCTCCGGAGACCGCTACGAGTACGAGACCGATTTTCTGATCCAGGCCGCTCGCGGAGGATGGAGGATCGGTGCGGTGCCCGTGTCGACGTTGTACGGTGAATGGGCCCGCAGTCACTTTCGCACGCTCGGCGACTCCGCCCGCGTGGTGTGGACGATCTGCCGGCGGCTCGGTGAGACTTCTCTGCACGAACGATGACGGGATTCTCGCGCTAGGCCTCGATTGCCTGGTGCGCGCCGCCCAATCGCTCGGGGACGTCACGGTCGTCGCTCCGGATCGGGAGCAGAGCGCCACCAGCCACGCGCTGACCATGCATCATCCACTGCGGGTGAAGGAACTGAAGCCGCGCGGGGAACGACGCTTTCAGGTCGACGGCACGCCGACGGACTGTGTGATGCTCGCGGTCGAGGCGCTCATGCCCGAGCGGCCGGACTTCGTGCTCAGCGGCGTCAATCACGGGCAGAATATGGGTGAGGACGTGCTCTACTCCGGCACCGTAGCGGCGGCCATGGAGGGGCTGGCTCTGGGCGTTCCCTCCATCGCGCTCTCCTTCGCTGGTGGAGACCATGGGAGCGTCGATCCCTCTCTGCTGCCCGCCAAAATTCCAATAATTGAAAGTCTGCTCCGTCATCTCTTCTCGCTCAGTCTCCCGAAGGACACGTTGTTCAACGTGAATTTGCCGCAGCGCGAAGCGCGCGGTATTCGCTTGACGAGGCTAGGAAGACGAGTCTTCAGTGATCCGTTACGCCGCATGCAAGACCCCTGGGGCAAAGAGGTCTACTGGATCGGAGGCGGCGTCATGGCGTGGACCGGAGGCCCGGACTCGGACTACCAGGCGATCGAAGATGGCTACATCTCAGTGACTCCACTGCACCTCGACCTGACCCACTACGACATGCTCGCCTCCGCCAAAGATTGGTGGCGGGAGCCATAGTGGACCTGACCGGTCCGAGGCGAAGGCTGGTCGAGTCCCTAAGAGAAAAGGGCGTGACCGATCTCGCCGTCCTGCGCGCATTCGATCTCACTCCGCGCCACCTCTTCGTGCCGAGTGGCGTTGTCCATCGCGCGTATGAAGACTCGGCGCTGCCGATCGGCAACTCGCAGACCGTCTCGCAGCCGTCGGTCCACGCGCGGTACTTGAGTGAGCTGAAGCTGACCGGTCATGAGCGTGTCCTGGAGGTCGGAACCGGGTCAGGCTACCAGACGGTTCTCCTCTCTCACCTGGCGGCGCAGGTGTTCTCCGTCGAGCGCGTGCCGGCACTCTTAGATCGTGCGCGCGAGGTAATCCGCCAGATCGGGGCGCGCAACATTTCGCTCCTGCTCGGGGACGGCACATTCGGGTGGCGCGAATATGCGCCGTACGATGCGATTCTGGTCAGCGCCGCCGCGCCGGCTGTCCCGCCGCCGCTCTTCGAGCAGCTCGCGGAGGGCGGACGGATCCTGGCGCCGGTTGGTGAGCGGGATGAGCAGATGCTCATAGTCGGGACGCGCCGGGGCGCGGAGCTCGTGCGTCGTGACATAGCACCCGTGCGGTTCGTCCCGCTCCTAGGGAAGTATGGCTGGCCGGGGTAACTAGGAGGGACGGTCTGATGCCGGAAACGAAACCGCAAGATCCACAAGCGTTTATGCGTCCGGCGTTAAAGCCATTTGTGAAACCATCCGCGAAGCCTGCGGCCGACGAGCCGCGGCCAGCGCTGCGACCGGCCGCGCCGGCATTCGGCCGAGTCACGTTGCCGCCGTTCGGCCCGATCCGCTACGGTGGTCCGAAGCCGGGCGCCACGGTTATCGACGATACGCCGCGCGAAGATGATGAAGCGCCGTCGTGGGCGTCGATCGAGGAGTACGTCCACGAGGCTCCGGCGCCGGAAGTCGCCGAGGTCGAGCCTGAACCAGAGCCCGAGACCGTTGTCGCCGAAACTGTCGAGGACGACACAGGACTCTTCGACGATGTGCTTCCTCCGCCCCCGGTTGCCGAAGAGCCCCCGGTTCTCGAAGAGCCGCCGCTTCTCGAAGAGCCCACACCCGTGGTTGTTGAGCAGCAGCGCGACGAGCCCATGCCGTGGGAAGCGCGTGAGCCGGAGCCTCACCCCGAACCCGTGATTCGCCGGCCAGTGCTCCCGTTGACGGGTCCGAGCGATCCAACGCCGCTCATGAATCCGACGATCGAGCGCTCGACCGAACCGCATCGCATGACACCGATG
>DASRDS010000133.1:0-2393 GCA_035652495.1 Gemmatimonadaceae bacterium | reverse complement strand
GAAGCCGAAGCCTTTGGCGTCGTTGAACCACTTGACTGTTCCTGTCGTACGCATGGATCTCTACCTGTTGTGCGGAAGTGTTGTCAGATATGAGCGAAAATGGGCACCGGGCAACACCACCGAAAAACAAAAATCGGGATTTGGCTCGAACGGCCAGATCCCGAATTCTTCACTGGTCTTGGAGGGCGTCGTATTCACTCTACGCGCTAGCAATATAGCAGAGACCGTGCGACCGCGGCAACACCATCACGAGTCGCCAGCTGCCTCCGTCCCATCCGCCACAGGCGCAGCCGCGGTCTCGGCCGGGGCGGGCTGACCCGGCCGGCGGCCGTGGCCGTACCGCGGTGCCGGGGGCATCGCGCGGCGCACGAGGAGCGCGTTGTAGTAGCCGATGATACGCTCGCGCACGGAGTGCTTTGTGTCGCCTATTTGCGGATGAAATGGCGCATAGCGTTGGTTATCGCCTGACACGTCAAACCACCACCAGGCGCTCGCGGCGTCGACACGCCCGCCTTCAACAGAGCATCGATATGTTCGACCTTCGTCCTCGAATTCGAACGCTCCAACGAACATGCCGATTCCTGAGCTCGGGAAATTGCCAACTTGGTGGGTAAGGAAAGATAACCGAATGACGATCGCGCGGCACGGAGCCGGCAACGACTGACGGCGCCGGCAAATACATTAGCTTGGCCCAATGCGAAGCGTCGCCACTGCGCTCACTGTTCTAGCGCTCGCCCCGCCAATCGGGGCACAAGTGCCCGACTGGTGTCACGCGTTACCCCGCGCGCAATACCGGCACATGCGACGGGTGCCCTCGGCCGATCCGTGGTTCGAGGTATACCAGGTCATGCCGAACGTATTCGCGATCTATGAGCCGCATCAGGCCGAAGAAGCTATCTCATACCTGATTCTTGGCCAGACGCGCGCGGCGCTCTTCGACACCGGCCTGGGGATCGGCGACATCAAGAAGGTCGTGACGGCGCTGACGTCACTGCCCATCGTCGTGCTCAACTCCCACACGCACGATGATCATGTTGGCGACAACTGGGAGTTCAGCGATGTCCTCGGCATGGACACGCCGTTCACTCGCACCAACGCACAAGGTTCGGTCGCCGACGCCCAGGACGAGCTGACGCCCGGATCGATCTGCGGCACGCTCCCTCAAGGGTTCGACCCAAAAGCGTACAGCACGCGAGCGTTCAAGATCACACGCTGGATCCACGACGGCGACACGGTCGACCTGGGCGGACGGGTGCTCCGCATCCTGTCGACGCCAGGGCACACCCCGGACTCGATCTGCCTGCTCGACGAAGCGAACGGCCTGCTGTGGACCGGCGATTCCTACTATCCGGGCGCGATCTGGCTCAAGCGCCCCGAGACGGATCTCGATGCCTACGACCGATCCATGGCGCGCGTGGCGGCCCTCGCGCCGCGCCTTCGTCTCGTTCTGGGCTCGCACAACGCCCCGACCGCCGAGCCGTCGGTCCTCGCCAAGGTCGTCGCGGACTTCCGCGCCGTCCGCGCCGGCCGGGTGAAGTCGAAGCCGGCCGAGGACGGGAATGTCACGTACGACGCTGGTGACGGTGTGTCGTTCTTGATGCGGGCGCCGACGTCCTGAATTCAGGAAACTTCAGAACGTTTCAGCCGAAATTCAGGACTTAACGCATGCCGGACGGCTAGCGTGCCGGCATGAAAACGAGCGCAGTTCTGACGATCGTCGCCGGTGGACTGATCGCCGGCACTATCGATATTGGCCAGGCCTACTTCTTTTTCGGCTCCCGGGTGCCGCTGGGGATTGCGGCCGCGCTGATCGGGAAGGCCGGTATGCAGGCGACGCCGGTGGCGGGCGCGTATGTCCTGGGGCTGGTGCTCCATTACATCATCGCCACGACCTGGACGGCCGCGTATTACGCGGCGAGTCGGAGGCTGACGTTTCTGACCGAGCATCCCGTGGTCTGTGGGCTCGTCTACGGTCTCGTCGTCGAGTGCGTCATGAGCTATGTCGTGCTGCCGCTCTCGGCGCTGCACGCGACCGGGCCGTATGAGTTGCACGATGTGCTACTGGGACTCGGCGTGCACATGGTGACGATCGGATTGCCGATCGCGCTGACCGTCAGTTGGTTGGGACGAGGGACGCATGCAGTGCCTTCGTGACCTGGGTCGCGATGTCGTCCTGGACCCAGAGCATGTCGCCGGCGGGGCGGTCGTAGGTCTCGGACCAGACGACGAGGCCATCGTCGCCGCGGCTCAGGCGGGCGGCTACGCGGATGGTGTCGTGTGATTTGCGGACGCTGCCGTCGAGGACATAGGTGACGCTCAGGCGCTTCGCGATGTCGGAGACCGCGATGGGTTTGTCTTTGAGGTAGAACGAGGTCGTCGGGGCCGCGACGCGG
>DASRDS010000132.1:0-8556 GCA_035652495.1 Gemmatimonadaceae bacterium | reverse complement strand
CGGAGCGTTTTTATTTCACCTGGATCATCATCTTCTTCACATCGGCCTGTCCATCGACCTCGAGTCGATAGAGATACAGCCCGGGAGGAACCGGACGCTTATCTAGACCTGATGTGCCGTTCCAATACGCCGTGTACCTGCCACAGGTGAGTTGCACTCCTTCGAGCGGCTGCCCACCGGATAACGTGATAGTGCCATTCTGAAGCACCGGCACCGCTACCAACTGGGCCAACAAGTTGTAAATCCGGAGACTGACCTTGTACTGCCGCGTTTGATCCGTGCACGTGCTATCACCAACCGTGAACGGAATCTTCGTCTCCGAAGTCGAAGGATTCGGGTAGTTCGGTGGTCCAAGATACAACCCGGCGCGACTCTTCCCTGGCGCAGGAAGATTCGAGCCCTGTGCCGAGGCGAGTCGCGGTACCAACGCACCGAGAGCAAGCACAAAAACAAGTGCTGCCCAGCGGGGAATCATGCTTACACTCCGAGCTAACGAAAGAGAAGTTGCTACTGGCTCCTTAGTGACGGCCCATCATTACGATAGGTGTCGATCCGACTGACTGTCAACTGCATCAAATGGCTGTACGATTCTACCCGACTCTCTGCGTACGGTGACCGCCTGCCGGTCACAGTATTCCAACAATGGGATCAGATATTTCCTGGATACTCCCAGGACATCCCGTAGTTCTGACGGCCCATATGCCCTGCCGGTCTCAGTACCCCGGCGCAGATCCGAAACCACGGACGCGAGCGCCGACGACGCATAATACCGATCCGGCTCAACTTGAATGATCTGACCCTTCCGTTCCAGAAAACGCAGTATGGCTCCGACTCCTGCCCCGTAGGTCGCCGCAAGCTCGCTGACACTCGGCGGCTCCCTTCCCGCTTCATGCAGAACGCGCTCCACGGCGTCGAGCGTTAAACGCTGCGCTGGACTCGGGCTTGGTGACCATCCTTTTCGGTGGACCAGGCCCCGCTCAACCACGACTCGGCCCCGCTCAACGAGGCGAGCCACTACCGCATCGGCCACGACTGGTATTACACCTAAGCCACTGCGAATCGCTTGCAGCGACATTCCAGCCTCTAGCGGCTCGCGCTCGTGGAAAACATCGAGCTCTGACAACACCCGCTCTGTCAGCCTCTCTATCAACATTACATCGACTAGTCTATCTCCAATCGTAATATACGATTGGCTTATCTGATCTAATGTTGATTCGAGAAGACTATTTGTGATGCCTAAGCGCACCGGCAGCTGACCGCGTTCAAGACCGGCTTCACCTGCGTCTGTTATCAACATCTTGAGACGCTCCACGGCGCTCAATCCCGACTCCTGCCACACACGTACACGACGTGTTGTGGGTGCCGGGTCAGTTATGACACCGCCTCCCACCGTGGACACTGGAGACGCGGATCTGAGGACAAACCGATCCCCTCCTCTGGCAACGATCGGTTCGTCCAGCACAATGCGCGCAGCCTTGAGTTCATCGCCGGGCCTCGCGACCACGCGGGCACCGACATCCTGGGTGCCCAGGTGAAAGCGGACGCGCGTTCGGGCGCCCAGCTCGGCGCCTTCGATCAAATGCACGTCGGCCCGCACGATGGTGGATTCGGTCCAGGCGGGGTCGACGACCAGGGTCGAGCCACGCGGAACCTGATCGACATCGACGCCGCCCAGGCTAACCGCGGCGCGCGTTCCTGGGACGATGTGGTCGACTGGGTGGCCATGGGATTCGAGACCGCGAACCCTGGCTTCACGGCCGCCCGGGAGGATCCGCACGACCGCGTCCCGGCTCAGCGATCCGCTCCAGACGGTACCGGTGACGACCGTCCCCGTGCCTCGGATCGTGAACGCGCGGTCGACCGGCAGGCGAAAGAGATCGGCTTCTTCGCGCTTCGGGACCGACTGCGCGGCGGCCGCTAGCGCGGCTCGGAGCGCATCCAGGCCTGCTCCGCTGACCACCGACGTTTCGACGATCGGAGACTGGGCAAATGGGGTTTGGGAGAGCAACTGACGAAGGTCTTCGACTACCAGGGCGAGCCAGTCTGGCTCGACCAGATCGACCTTTGTAAGGGCGACGACCGCGGTCCGAATTCCGAGGAGATCCAGGATCGCGAGATGCTCGCGCGTCTGAGGCATCGGCCCTTCGTCAGCCGCTATCACGAGCAGCGCCAGGTCGATTCCGCTCGCTCCGGCGAGCATGGTCCTGACGAACGCCTCGTGGCCAGGCACGTCGACGACACCGACCGTGCCGACACCGTCGAGGACGAGCGGGGCGAATCCGAGCTCGATGGTGATGCCCCGGCGACGCTCCTCAGGCAGGCGGTCCGTGTCTACGCCCGTCAGGGCTTTGACCAGCGCCGTTTTGCCATGATCGATGTGGCCGGCCGTACCAAGGATCATATGGCGCCGCTTTCCCAGGCGGCGAACGCGCGCAACTCTCGCGACTCCGTGAGATGCTCTGACACGAACTCGCGCAGGAGCCGCTGATGGGCTTTGGTATCGCCCTCCTCCGCGATCGTGGCCCGCTGGCCACCAACCCAGCGGACAAGGGCCTCCCTAGCCCGCGGTGGAAGCATCCGCTTCACCGCGCCGGTCCGGGCGCAGCGGTCGCACAAAACCCCGCCCGCGGGGCAACTGAACGCCGCCGTCGACTGCTCCTCGACCAGCGTGTGGCAGCTGCTGCAGCGCTCGACCTCGGGCGCGAATCCCAGCTCGGCGACGAGCGACCACGCCGCCGCCAACCCGGCCTCGCGCACGGTCGTGGCGTCGGCCGCGGCAATCGTGTCGAGACCGCGCACGACCGCATCGTAGATCGCCGGGCCCCCGACGGGATCCTCCTGCATGAATCGCAGGACGAGCTCCGCCAGGGCCGCCGCCGCCGCGAAGCGGCCCTGCACAGCGACGAGCGCGACCCGCGAGTGCGTGACGTCGAACGCGGCCATGTTGTGCAGGTCGCGGCCGGGCTTCACGTACAGCTGCGCATCACCCTGAGCGAAGAGATCGACCGCGCTGCCGACTTTCGCGCGGGCTCGGCGCGCGCCCTTGGCGAGCGCGGACTGGAGTCCGCGATCGCGCGTCAGGAGCCGGTAGATACGCGAGGACTCCATGTAGTCGAACGCGTGCAGGACCACGGCCTCGGTCGTCACGAGTGCCATGACCCGAAATCTAGCGCTTGAGCGGCACCAACATCGGAGCCCCGACCGCTGGGTCGTGCGTGACGACGAGCGGCCACTCGTACACGGACTCCAGCACGGAGCCCTGCATGACCTCACTCGGCGTCCCGGCCGCGGCCACACGGCCTCGATGCAGCAGGA
Source organism: Gemmatimonadaceae bacterium (assembly GCA_035652495.1). Taxonomy (GTDB): domain Bacteria; phylum Gemmatimonadota; class Gemmatimonadetes; order Gemmatimonadales; family Gemmatimonadaceae; genus DASRDS01. The sequence continues at coordinate 5,241 of DASRDS010000132.1, read as the reverse complement.
CGACTTGGCTCGCGAACCTCGAGACGAGATTCAGCTGATGGCTCACGAGCAGGACCGCCAACCCACTGCGCGACAACTCGGCGAGCAGCTCGAACAGCGCCATCTCATGGCCGATGTCCAGAAACGTCGTGGGCTCGTCGAGCACCAGCGCGTCGCCGCCCTGCGCCAGCGCGCGGGCAATGCGAAGGCGCTGCCATTCCCCGCCGGAGAGCTGGTCGGTCCTCCGGTCCAGGAACGCGGTGACGCCAGCGCGCTCGGCCGCCTTGTCGACTGCCGGATCATCGGGTTGGGCAGCGCGAAATAGGCTGCCATGCGCAAAGCGGCCGAGGGCGATGTATTCGCGGCCGAGGAGCGGGAACACCGGCTCATCACGCTGGGTGACTACCGCGACCCGACGCGCAAATTCGCGACGTGTCATGGTGAGCGCATTGTCGCCATTGATCCGGATGCTACCCCGTTCGACAGGGACACGTCCGATCATCGCGCGGACGAGTGTGCTCTTGCCACTGCCATTGGGGCCGACAAGGGCTGTTAACGCTCCTCGCTCCGCTCGGAGCCCCATACCGTCGAGCGCTGGGTTCGCTCCTGCCGCATAGCGGACTAGAAGATCATCGACCGCGATCATAGTCGGCGCAGACGGGACAAGAAAAACGGGACGCCGACTAAGGCGGTGATGGCGCCCAAGGGGAGATCGGCGGGAGCGCGAACCGTCCGAGCGACGATGTCGGCCGCGAGCACGAGCGACGCACCGATGAGGGCGGACGCGCCCAGAATGGCGCGATGCGCGCGGGCGCCGCCGCTGCGGGCGAGATGCGGGACGACGAGTCCGACGAATCCGACGAGGCCCGCGGCCGCGACGGTCGCGGCGGCGATCGTGGCCGCCGCGAGAAAGATCCGGCGGCTGGCCCGGTCCACGTCGACGCCGATCGCGGCCGCGGCTTCGTCGCCGAGTGCGAGGGCATCGATCTCGGGTGCCCAGAGTATCAGGGCTGCCCCGCCGATCCCGAGATAGACCGCGAGCCAGATGATCGACGACCACTCGGCATCGGCGACCGATCCCATCATCCACCAGATCGCGCCGCGCACGGTATCGGCCGGTGCCGAAGCCAGCGCGACCATGATGGCGGCGTTGGCGAAGGCACCGACGACGACGCCCGCCATGATCAGCACGCGCGGATCAGCCCCGCGGCCGCCTGCGACGCGGGCGAGCCCGAGGACCAGGATGACCGCGGCCACGGCGCCGACCAGGGCCGCGATCGGCGTGCTGGCCGGGCTGTTGAGTCCCACTATGGTGGCGACCACGGCGCCGACGGCGGCGCCGCCTGATACGCCGAGCAGGTATGGCTCGGCGAGGCCATTCCGGAGCACGCCTTGGAGCGCGCCGCCACTCATGCCGAGGGCGGCGCCCACGAGGAGCGCGAGGGTAGCGCGCGGCAGGCGGATCGTGCGGACGATGTCACTGGTCCAAAGCGCGTGCAGTGGGATGCTGACGGGGCCAACGGCGAGGGCAACCACGAACAGCGCGAACATCGCGATGACGGCGGCTACCCAGAGCCGTCGCATCTACTGCACGGCTCCGGGATGTAGCAGGTTCGCCAGCGAGACCGCGGCTTCGCCGAGTCGCACGGATGGCTGGCCGATGAGGGCTGTGTCGGGCACGAGCACGCGACCCTGCCAATCGTGGGCGGCGCGCGGGGACGTGAAGATCACGTCCGGGTGACGGCTCAGGACATCTTCCCGCGAGACAACGGGCGACGGGGCGCTCAAGGTGCCGTAAATATTGGTGCCGCCGGCGATCGTGAGCAGCTCGTTGAGGAAGCTGCCGCCGCCCACCGCCATCAGCGGCGACTGCCAGAGCTCCCAGAACACCGTCGGGTGCGGCAGCGACGCGGTGGCCGTGCGCACGCGGTCGAGCGTGCGCTGCACCGTGTCCACGATGGTCGCCGCGCGCGCGGAATCGCCGAGGATGCGGCCGAGGAGTCGCGCTTCGCGGCCGAAGTCCTCGATGCGGTCGACCCGGATCGAGAGCGTGGCGATGTGATTGTCGCGCAGTCGGCGCGCGGCCGATCGGTTGTCGGCGCTGGCGTACAGCAAGACGAGATCGGGATGGACCGCCAGAACGGCTTCGACGTTCGGGCGGAGGGCATCGCCGATATCCGGGATCGACGGGTGGTTGTCCCAGTGCGTGCGGCCGACGAGGCGAGTGCTGTCGCCGAGGGCGAACAGCAACTCGGTCGTCGTTGGGTTGAGCGAGACGATGCGTTGCGCCGGGAGGTTCGACGGGACCGTGTCGCCGAAATCGTCGACCGTCGCGCCGCGAGCGGCTCGGGTTTCATGGCGCCCCGCACAGGCCGTGAGCAGCACCGCGAGGAAGAGCCGAGGGTGCACGGGCTAGGTCGCGGGCAGCGGCGGCCGCGTGAAGGCTCGCGCCAGCCCTAACAGGAGCGCCGCGCCGACCACCGCGATGAGCGTGGCCATGTAGATCGGCTCCCCGCGCACGGGGGGCTCCGGGACTTCGATCCGAATCACGCCGCTCGACGGCGTGTTCTCGCCGACGAATCGCTGAAAAGTCTGGCCCTGCACCGTCACGGCCGCCGTGGGCGCCAGCGCTGGCGAGCGCACCTGCGCCGCCGGTTCTTCGGTCAGCGCCTCGAGCATGCCTGTGGCGTGCTCGATCGGGAGCGCCAGCGGAAAGTCGCTCTGCGGCAGGGCGAAGGAGAACGAGAACTGTTTTACGCCCGGGGCGAACGGCGCGAAGACTTCGACGCGGCCATTCGTGGCCGTGATCGCATCAGCCGCGATATCGCCCTGGCCAACGCGAAAGCGCGTCGCGTTGGGCGGCAGGATCGTCGTCCACGTGGGCCTCTCGCCATTCGCGCCACCGGCTACGAGCGTCCGCGAGCTGTCGTTCGAGATCTCGAATACCTCGACGAGTGTTCGGAGACCATCTGGACCAGGGCCCGCTATGATCAGGTGCCGGCCACGAAGGTTCAGCGGGAACGGGGTCGACGTCGTGTCGAACACGGTGATCTGGGCATCGTCGCCGGTTTCTTCCGCGGCTCGGAGCGGCTGACTGAAATAGGCGACGCCGCCGAACATCGACGAGACGAAATAGATCGCCTGGGGATCGCCCGTGCGTCGGTAGTTGAACTTATACCGACCGTCGGCGCTCGTGCGCATCGAGTCGAGCGGACCGGCGGTATCCGCGCCCACGCGATGGAGCGTCACCCACGTATTGGGGACCGCTTGGACGCCTTTGCCGACACGACGAACTACCCGGCCATCGACATGATCCCCGGCCGGATGTGATGGTGTGCCTGCGAAGGCGAGCGAAGCGAAGCCGAGCAGTGCTAGATGTTGAACTTTCCCAGATCCTCTGGCCGCAAGTTCTCGAGGCGCTCCTTGAGCTGCTCGGCGGTCATTTTCATCTCATCGAGCCGCGCCTGCGACTCGGCAGTCGCAACCGAATCCTCGCCGTCCTCCTCGACGACCGCGGTGAGCAGCGATTCCTGCGCGTAGATAGGCGCCGAAAGACGCAAGGCGATGGCGATGCTGTCGGAAGGCCGGGCGTCGATCTGGACGAGGCCCTCGGGACGCGCGACGTGGAGCTCGGCGTAGTAGGTGCTCTTCTGCACCTTCGTGATCTGCACGCGACGCAGCGTGCCGCCCAGTCCCACGATGAGATTTTTGCAGAGATCATGCGTGAGCGGTCGCTCGCGCCGCACGTTCTTCATTTCCATGACAATGGAATCGGCCTCGGGCTGGCCGATCCAAATCGGAAGCAGCCGGTGGCCATCCTTTTCCTGCAGGATGACCACATGACTGTTCGTCGAACTGTCCAGCCCGAGTTTCGCGACCACCACTTCGACCATCTGAGCCCCCTCAGGTGCCCATATCCCACGATGCGAGATACTTCGTCTGCTCGGCGGTCAACGCGTCGATCGACACGCCCCCCGCCGCCAATTTGAGACGCGCGATCTCACGGTCAATGGCCTCGGGCACCCGGTGCACATCGCGCGAGAGCGACGCGGCGTTCTTCACGAGATACTCCGCGCCCAGCGATTGGTTCGCGAAGCTCATGTCCATGACGGATGCCGGGTGACCTTCGGCGGCGGCCAGGTTGATCAACCGGCCCTCACCGAGGATAAAGATCCGGCGACCGTTGACGATGAACTCCTCGACGAAGGGTCGCACTGTCCGTGCCGGACGCTCCGTGATCTTCGCCAAGGCGTCCAAATCCAGCTCGACGTTGAAGTGTCCAGAGTTACAGACAATCGCGCCGTCCTTCATCGCCCGGAAATGCTCGGTCCGAACCACATGAATGTTGCCCGTCAACGTGCAGAAGATATCGCCAATCGGAGCAGCCTCCGCCATCGGCAACACGCGGAACCCATCCATCGTCGCCTCGAGCGCCTTGAGCGGGTCGATCTCGGTCACAATGACATTGGCACCCGCGCCCCGTGCCCGGCTCGCGACACCTCGGCCGCACCAGCCGTAGCCCGCGACCACGAACGTGCTCCCAGCCAGCAACGCATTCGTCGCGCGGATAATGCCATCGACGGTCGACTGACCCGTGCCGTAGCGGTTGTCGAACAGATGCTTGGTGTACGAGTCGTTGACGGAGATCACCGGGAATTTGAGCACGCCGTCCTTCGACATGGCTCTCAGGCGAATCACGCCCGTGGTCGTCTCTTCGGTGCTGCCAATGACGTTGTCGAGCAGCGCCTTTCGGTCGGACCGTCCCAACGTCTCGACGTACTTGCGAACCGGCGGCGGAAGATCGTCCAGCCGGTCGAGCGCGATCATGTGCAGGGCACCCACGACATCCGCGCCATCATCCATGGTGATGTCAGGACGATGCTCGATCACCGCACGGATGTGCTCATAGTAGCGTTCCGAGTCTTCGCCCTTGACCGCGAAGGTTTTGATCCCATGATCGCGGACGAGATGCGCCGCGACATCGTCCTGGGTCGATAGCGGGTTCGATGCGCAGAGCGCGACATCGGCACCGCCCGCCTTCAAGGTCAGCATGAGATTCGCCGTCTCGGTCGTGACGTGGAGACAGGCGGAGACCCGCTTGCCCGCGAGCGGGCGTTCCTTGGCGAACCGCTCACGAATCAGGCGCAGCACCGGCATGGTCCGCTCGGCCCATTCGGTGCGGTCTCTTCCCGCGTCAGCTAACGCAAGACTCTTGACGTCGAATTCCTGCGAGGTTTCAGCGACTGGCATGTGCTACTTCCC
>DASRDS010000131.1:0-1351 GCA_035652495.1 Gemmatimonadaceae bacterium | reverse complement strand
GCCGCGGAAGGTGTCGAATCCCTTCGACGAGGACGCGATCGTCTTCGTCGTCGGCGGGAAGGGCGGCTACGTCGAGCGCGACGGCCACCTCGTGCATCCGGAGCGCGACGCCGAGCGCCGCGCCTCGTTCGGCCGCTGAGCAGTCCAAGCCGCGGAACGCTCGATACGCAACCTGCGTTCAAGCAGGTTGCAGTCGTTTGCACCGTCCACGACGGGAACGCTGCAACGGGCACGACACGGTTGCGGGGATCCTCGAGAGCGGCCCGCACGCCTCCATGCTCGGCGAGCAATGCGTCAGGCGTACTGAACACTCGTGCAGCCAACGGTCGGCCCGCCCATCTCGATTCTCTGCCCGTCTCCGGCTTCGGCTGGATCGAGCTATCGCCGACGGAACAAACGAAAGAACGCGGGCCAGCTGTAGCGCCAGTTGTCGGGGCCGTGCTTCGCGTACGAGCGGCGGCCCCAGAAGAAGATGCCCATCAGAACAGCGGCTATGACGAACATGCCCGCCGCGCCGCCCCACTGGGACTGTGTGAGCGAATAGACGCCGATGCCGAGCGCGATGCCTGCGACGAACCTGGCCAAGCCGTACGACGGTGCCATGTTCTTCCAACGCCCGCCCCGCCTCGACGGATGCGAGAGCGGGCATCGAACCGCCGTTCGCGGGCCGTTCGTCGGGTGACATTCCCGAACGCTCGCACGCGCGATAGACCCAAGTCAACGGAGCAACTACGGTTCACAGGTGGACAAAGCGCGGACGCTCGTCGTGCTAATTCGAGAGCCGCTCATACTACGGTTCTTGCAAGAAGATTCAGCCGCGGCGATCACGATCGACGCGAAGCGGTTCCTCGACCGGACGACAGCGGAGACCGGATGGGCGGGCCACTACGACTGGCTGCGAGGATCGCCGGAGAGGATTCTTGGTGTCCGCTGCTGGCTGGACATGCTTCCGCCCGACTCGGCGCAGATGGTTCGCGAGGCCGCGACCAGTAGTCCGGCGACGGAGATGACGTCCGACGAGTTGCGCATTTGGTTCTCCGCAGCACGCGCGTTTGAGGACGCGCTCTCAGACGATATGGATCTCGGGACTCACCGCGTACTGTCCGCTGAGGACGGCGAAGTCGCTCTCACGTTCGACTTGACGGCCCTGACGTCGTCCGAGCTTCGTTCGCTCAAGGGACATTCCTGAACGCTCGCGCAAACGATGCTCGTATCCTCCCGGCGTGAAGGACATCCGCGCCCCGTACTTCCACGGCCTTGAAGAGTCGCTTGGGCGCTACGCGATGGCCATAACGCGGTACAGGTGCCACTGCTCCGGGATGCCCTTGAGCACGTGCACACCAGCGTCTTC
>DASRDS010000130.1:0-10644 GCA_035652495.1 Gemmatimonadaceae bacterium | reverse complement strand
GACGCCGAGGTCGAGGACATCGCGGCCTTCGTAATTGAAGGGAATCCAGAGGCCGGCGCCGACGCCGCCCGCGGTCCGAATCGCCGTGACACTCTGCGACGCGGTCGCGCCCGTGTCGACCACGCGATCACGGAAGAGACGGCCCACCGCCTTGATCTCGAAGTGGAACGGACCGGGGTCGATGGAGAGTTTCGCGACGACGTCCGGCGCGACATCGGTCGAGTAGTTCGCGGTCGAGTTGAGCAGGCTGCCGCCAGCGTTGCCGACGAACACGTTCGCCGGAATGCCGTGACCGCCGAACGTCATCTGCGACTCTTCGGCGCCGATCGCGAATGCGGCCTTGTGGTCGAAGTCCTGCACGAACCGGACGCCCCACTGACGAGCCCAATTGAAGCCGACGTTATACTGCGCGTCGATCGTGAGCGGTACCGCCTCACTGCGCGGCGCGGCGCCGTTTTTCATGGGGGTCATGAGCGACCACATCTGGCCGGCGTAGAACGAGCTGTGGTCGATCGTCGCACCACCCCATATCTGACGAACGCGAAGGGCGTAGCTGTTGCTCTCGTTGGAGTTGGAGGTCGTGCCGACGGTTAGGAAGTCCGACTCCCAGTACCCGCGGAAACTGACATCGCTGTTGAGTTTGGCGTCGGCCATGAGGCCGATACGCGACTGACGGGCCGATCCGCGGAACTCGCTCAACTGCGCGTTGGTCGAGTGCGTGAACGGAATGGCGTTGAAGTTTGAACCGATATCAGCCGTTTCGTTCCGCTCGCGCCAGACGGCTTCACCCGCGAAGTAGCCGATCGGCGTCAGGGTCAGACCCTTGTAGCGGATCTTAAACGTGGTATCGGTAATGTCTTGGCCGCGCGCGACAAGCGGTGCCGCGAGCGTTACGGCTAACAACCAGGCCACCGAGGACGGGCGCACGCGACGGCGAGCTCGCGCGCGTGCGTTCGATCGATGCATTGGGCACTCCTCTTCTGATCAGTGGATGGAACACAGTAAACCGGCCCCCAACCAACAGGTCTAAGAAGGAAGGCACAATACCGAACGCGGGCATTTTACAATCGATGATCGTTACGTTACTCGGGCGAGATGGAATACGTGCCCCTGTCGTCACACGCGCGCCTGACAACAGCTTCCGGTCCCACGTGACCCGGTCGTTACGGTCCGTTACAAGGCGGCTCGTCGTACCCCTCCGAGCGGTGGCCTAAGTTGCTGGACACCCGCAAGGAGTGACATGTACAAGCGTTGCACATGGGTTTTGGGCGCCATGGCGGTTCTGGCGTGCTCCGGAGGCGGCGACAAGTCTGCCTCGAACCCGAAAGATTCGACTTCGGCCGCTAACGGCGCGAGCACCGCGTCGTCTGGCGCTGACCTGACGGGTGCGGGCGCGACCTTCCCGTATCCCCTCTACTCGAAATGGTTCGCCGAGTACGCCGCCAAAGCGGGGGTGAAGATCAACTACCAGTCGATCGGGTCCGGCGGTGGCATCCGGCAGCTGACCGAAGGGACCGTGGATTTCGGCGCCTCCGATGCGCCGATGAGCGACGACGAAATGTCGAAGCTCAAGACCCCGGTGTTCCACATCCCGACGGTCCTCGGCGCCGTCACCATCACCTACAATGCTCCCGAGATCACACAGCCGCTCAAGCTGACCGGCGAAGTGATCGCGCAGATCTACGAGGGCAAGATCACGAAGTGGAACGATAAGGCGATCGCCGCGCTCAACGCCGGCGTCAAGCTCCCGACCACCGACATCCTCGTCGTGCATCGCACGGACGGCAGCGGCACCACGTATATCTTCACCGACTACCTGTCGAGCGTGAGCCCAGAATGGGCGAAGGCACCCGGCAAGGGCAAAGAACTGCAATGGCCCGCGGGCATCGGCGGCAAGGGCAACGAGGGCGTCGCCGGCCAGGTGAAGCAGACGCCTGGCGCGATCGGCTACGTCGAGCTGGTGTACGCGAAGCAAAACAACCTGCCGATCGCGTCGATCAAGAACGCGGCCGGCAACTACGTCGCGCCATCGGTCGAGTCGATCACCGCGGCCGCGGAAGGCGCGGCGGCCAAGTTCCCGCCGAACACGGACTACCGCGTGTCGATCGTGAACGCCCCGGGCGCGAACGCGTACCCGATTTCGTCGTTCACGTACTTGCTCGTCGACAAGACGTTCACCGATGCGGCCAAGGGCAAAAAGCTCGTCGACTTCCTGCACTGGGCGCTCACCGATGGCGAGAAGGAAGCCTCCGCGCTCGATTACGGGCCGCTGCCCGAATCGCTCGATACGCGTCTCGTGGCCCGACTCGATTCCATCAAGGTTGGTTCGTGAGTGACGCGGTGGCCACGCCGCCGCCTGCACCGATCGTGACCGGCGGCGCGAAGACCGCGTCGTCCGGTGGCGACGGCATTGAAGGGGGAATCGGGGGGACCGCGCTCGGCGACCGCATCTACGGCGGCATTATTTGGGTGTTCGCGATCTGCGTTCCGATTCTCCTCGCCCTCATCGCGCTCGAGATTTTCCTCGCCGGCTGGCCGGCGCTGCACAAGTTCGGACTGTCGTTCCTCACCTCGAGCGATTGGGATCCGGTCAACGGCAAGTTCGGCGCGGCGCCATCGATCTACGGCACGCTCGTCTCGTCCGCGATCGCGCTCATCATCTCGACGCCGCTCGCGATCGGGGTGTCGGTCTTCCTCTCCGAGTTCGCGCCGCCGTGGCTCCGGCAGCCGGTGGCGTTCTTCGTCGATCTCCTGGCCGCGATCCCGAGCGTCATCTACGGCTTGTGGGGCATCTTCATCCTGATCCCCGCGCTGCGGTTGGCGATCATTCCGTTCTTGCGCGACACGCTGCACCTGAGCGTCATCCCACTCTTCAACGGTCCGAACTACGGCTACAGCATGTTGGCGGCCGGGTTGATCCTGGCCATCATGGTGCTCCCGTATATCGCGTCCGTCTCGCGCGAGGTGCTCCTGGCGGTCCCGCGCTCGCAGCGCGAAGCCGCCCTCGCACTCGGCGCGACGAAATGGGAGATGATCTGGGGCGCCGTCCTGCCGTACGCGAAGTCCGGCATCATCGGCGGCATCATTCTCGGCTTGGGCCGGGCCCTCGGCGAGACGATGGCGGTCACGATGGTGATCGGCAACCGGCCCGAGATCAAAGCGTCGCTCTTCGCGCCGGCCTACACCATGGCGTCCGTCATCGCGAACGAGTTCAGCGAAGCATCGGGCGACCTGCACCTCTCGGCCCTCATGGCCGTCGGGTTCGTGCTGTTCGTGATCACGATCGTCGTGAACGCGATCGCCCGGTGGTTGGTCTGGGAAGTCTCTCGGGGGAATAAATCGTGAGCGACAATCTGCTCCGGCCGAGTACCGCCCAGAAGCAATTCACGGCGAAGGCCGTCCAGTCGCTGCGCAAGCGGAAGGCGATCAACAGCCTGATGGTCGGGTTGATCATCGCCGCCGCCGTGATCGCGACGATTCCGTTGATCGTGATCACCGGCTACCTGCTCAAGTTCGGCGCGGGATCGGTGAAATGGCATTTCTTCACGAATCTGCCGGCGCCCGTTGGCGAGACGGGCGGCGGCATGTCGAACGCGATCATCGGAACCGTCATTCTGATTGGGATCGCCAGCTTGTTCGGTCTGCCCATTGGCATCGGCGCCGGCCTGTATCTCGCTGAGCACAAAGGCACCACGCTGGCGAATACCGTTCGGTTTCTCTCCGATGTGTTGAACGGGCTGCCGTCGATCGTCATGGGCATTTTTGCCTGGGAATTCCTGGTGCGGCCGGTTCACCACTTCTCGGCCTGGGCCGGCGGGGTGGCGCTCGGGGCCATGATGATTCCCATGGTCGCCCGCACCACCGAAGAAATGGTGACGATCGTCCCGGTATCGCTGCGCGAGGCCGCGTTGGCCTTGGGCTATGCCCGGTGGCGAACGTCCTTGACCATCGTGCTGAGGACCGCCAGCGCCGGCATTGTGACGGGCGCGCTGGTGGCGATCGCGCGTATCGCGGGTGAGACCGCGCCGCTCTTGTTCACGGCCCTCGGCAACCAGTTCTTCTCCACGTCGCTCAATCAGCCGATCGCCGCGCTGCCCCTGCAGATTTTCACGTATGCCACCAGTCCTTACGAGGATCAGAACGCCCAAGCGTGGGCTGGTGCCCTCGTCCTCATTGCGCTCATCTTCCTCATCAGTCTCATAGCGCGATTCGCAACCCGTGGGCAGTTCACAGGAACCGGTGGCGACTAACCTTCAGGTCACCGTCAAGGCGACCGCCGCCGCTGAGGCGGCCACCAAAGCGGCCGGGACGGCGCTGGCCGTCGAAGGGCTCTCCGCATTTTTCGGGTCGGCGGAGGCCGTGCGCAGTGTGTCGATGGAAGTCCCCAACCAGCGCGTGACAGCCATCATCGGTGCGTCGGGTTCCGGCAAGTCCACGCTGCTCCGATGTTTCAACCGGATGCACGAGACGGTCCCATTGGGCCGGGTCAAGGGCAGAGTCGCGTTGCAAGGCCAGGACATCTATGGGAAAGGCGTGAATCCCATCGAGGTCCGGAAGAAGATCGGTATGGTGTTTCAGCGGCCCACGCCCTTCCCCACGATGTCGATTCGCGACAATGTCTCAGCTGGTCTTCGCGTCAAAAAAATGAAGCATACCAGCCAGCGGATTGCCGAGATCGTCGAACGGGCGCTCAAACGCGCGGCACTGTGGGAGGAAGTGAAGGATCGGCTCAAGGACCCGGCGACCGGCCTTTCTGGCGGGCAGCAACAGCGCCTCTGCATCGCGCGCGCGTTGGCCACGGAGCCAGAGGTGTTATTGTTGGACGAACCAACCGCGTCGTTGGACCCGATCAGCACGCAAAAGGTCGAGGAACTGGTCTACGAGCTGCGCGGCGATATGACCATCGTCATCGTCACGCACAACATGCAGCAAGCCGCCCGCGTCTCGGACCGAACGGCGTTCATGCTCAACGGTGAGCTGGTCGAGTATGCGCCGACCGGAAAGCTGTTTACCACGCCGACCGACCACCGCACCGAGGCGTATATCACCGGACGGTTCGGATGACCGCCGCACCGGCCGCACCAGCGGCACCTGCGTCCACCGGCCACATCGCCGCCCAGGATTACAACTTCTGGTACGGTCAGAAGCAGGCCCTGAACGCCATCAACCTCGAGATGCGGCCGCGCGCCATCACGGCGCTCATCGGCCCCTCGGGCTGCGGGAAATCGACGTTTCTGCGGTCGATCAATCGGATGAACGACACGATCCCGGGCGTCCGGCACACGGGGGGCATGGTGCTGGATGGCGAGGATATCTATGCGCCGGAGCAGGACGTGACGACGCTCCGCCAACGCGTGGGGATGGTGTTCCAACGTTGGAACCCGTTCCCCAAGTCGATCTACGATAACATCGCGTACGGGCCGCGGCTGAACGGTGCGACCAGCTCCCGGGCGGAGCTCGACGCGCTAGTCGAGAATGCCCTGCGGAAGGCCGCATTATGGGACGAGGTGAAGGACCGCTTGCGGGAGAGCGCCCTCGGACTGTCGGGCGGCCAGCAACAGCGGTTGTGTGTCGCGCGCACCCTGGCGAATCAACCAGAAGTTTTGCTGCTCGACGAGCCGGCGAGTGCCCTCGACCCGATCGCGACGCAGAAGATCGAGGAGCTGCTGTACGAGTTGAGACGGGAGTTGACGATCGTCATCGTGACCCACAACCTCCAACAGGCCGCGCGGGTCTCAGATTTCACCGCGTTCTTTTACATGGGCAAGATCATCGAGGTCGGCGCGACCGCGCAGATCTTCACGTCGCCCCGAGAGGAGCGGACGAACGCCTACATCACCGGGAGATTCGGATGACCCTGCCTGAAGCCCAATCCGGATTCCGGCACTTCCACGAGCAGCTGGACACGCTGAAGGACCGTCTCATGACGATGTCCGAGCGCTCGGAAGGCTTGGTCGACCTGGCGGTCGATGCCCTGCTCAAGCAGGACAAGGACCGCGCCGATGCCGTGATCGCCGGCGACCGCGAGCTGGACGTGCTGGAAGTGGAGATCGAGCAACTGGCCGTCTCGCTGCTGGCGCTGCAGCAACCCATGGCCCGCGATCTCCGATTCATCATCAGCGCGATCAAGATCTCGAGCGACTTGGAGCGCGTCGGCGACCACGCCGTCAACATCGCGCAGTGCGCGCTGCGACTCGTGGCCATGCATTCGACGATCACGCCCGAGCCCGAGATCGAGGACATGGCCCGGCGGTCCCGGCAGATGCTGTCCGACGCGCTCGACGCCTTCATCCGCGCGGACGGGCTACTGGGCCGCGAGGTGTGCAAGTCCGACGATGCGGTCGACGCGCTCATGAACTCGTTGTTCCGCATTCTCCTGACGCACATGATGGCCGACGCGCGCACGATCAACCCGTCGCTCGAGCTGCTGCTGGTCGGGCGAAACCTCGAGCGCGTGGCCGACCTGGCGACGAACATCGGCGAAGACGCGGTCTTCCTCGCCGAAGGGAAGCAGATCAAGCATCGCTACGAGGAGTACGAGCGCGAACGCCTCACCGGCGCGGGCTCAAACCTGGAATAAGTGGAGCGTTCAGGGAACGGCCGAGAGGAACAGCCGCGCCGCATCGCGGCGATCGATATCGGGTCCAATTCGATCCGACAGATCGTCGCCGATGTGTCGAACAACGGCTCGATTCGGATCGTCGACGAGCTCAAGGCCGCTCCCAGACTGGGCGCCGGACTCACCGCCTCCGGTGAGCTGAGCGAGACCGCCATGCGCGACGCGCTCGACGCGCTCGGCCGCATGTCGACCCTCGCCGCCCAACTCGGCGCCCGCCGCGTCGAAGCCGTCGCCACATCCGCGGTGCGCGATGCGGTGAACGGCGCGGCGTTTCTCGATTTGGTTCGGGCCGAAACGGGGCTTCGCGTTCGCGCGCTGATCGGCGAGGAAGAGGCGCGACTCACGTTTCGGTCCGCGCTCGCCCATTTCGATCTGGGCGTTGGGCGTGCGGTCGTCATGGATATCGGTGGGGGTTCGCTCGAGCTCGCACTCTCGGCGGACGGATTGCTGGACCGGTTGATCTCCTTGCCCTTTGGCGCCATTCGACTCACCGAGGAGCATTTGGTCGGCGTTCCCGCGCGAAGAGGTGTGCGGGAGTTGCGCAAAGAGGTGCGAGAAGCGCTGAAAGAACATTTGCCGGTACGTGATTGGCGCGGCGCGCAAGTCATTGGCTCAGGTGGGACGTTCACGAACCTCGCGGGCATCTACTTGGCTCGCCAAGGCGTTCAAACCGCGCGCACCGTCCATGCGACGCGCGTGCCTCGCGTCGAGCTGGAGCACATTCTCGACATTCTGCAAGACATGAGTGTCGAAGAGCGCCGAACGGTACCAGGACTGAACGCCGCGCGCGCGGATATCATCGTCGCCGGCCTCGCGGTCTCGGCCGAGGTGCTGGCGCGGGTCGAGGCACGCGAAGTGAATGTCTCGGCGTATGGCATTCGCGAAGGTCTCTTATTGGAAACCGCTCGCGTGGCGCCGACCGTCGCCGATCCTGGCGAAGCACGCGAACGATCCGTCCGCGAATTCGCCGAACGAAGCCACTACGAGGAGCCTCACGCGCGACAGGTGCAGCGCATCGCTTTACAGCTCTTCGACGCGATCGGTGATCGGATCGGATGCGCGCCGAGGGATCGCGATATCTTGGCCGACGCGGCGTTGCTCCATGATGTGGGATATCACATCAACTATCACAATCACCACAAGCATTCATATCATCTGATCCTGCACGCGGACCTCCTTGGTCTCTCTCCCGAAGAACAAGTCGCGATAGCCAACGTCGCTCGATATCACCGCGGGACGAGGCCAAAAAAGAAGCATGGGAATTATGGGCCGCTCGATCCAGGGCTCAGAAGAAAGATCAAGCGACTGTCCGCATTGCTCCGCATCGCTGATGGATTCGACCGTGGTCACGTCGGCGCGGTCGACCGCGTGAAAGTGCGATGGATGGGACGCGCGATGAGATTGACGGCGGTCCCCAAACCGGGCGCGGGCGACCTGAGATTGGAGTTGTGGGGCGCGAGCCGGAAGTCCGCGCTGCTCGCGCGCATAGCGGGCGTCGGTGTGGAGATCGTCGGACCGGACGGCAGCGTGATCTCCGGTCATGACGACGCGGACGATACAGAGTAGCGCTTAGACCACGACGCGAACGAGGTCCGGCGCTTAAGGCACGACCAAAGATCCAACGGTGCCGCCGAGATCGTCGACGACGGACGGCAGCTCGGCCGGCACGCGCCACTCGCCGTGGTCGACCCTGATATTCACGCGATGAAGTCCGGATCGAATCGCGTCCGGCAATGTGATCTGATAGCGTCCTGGCTGCACCTCAGTCATCGCCACGGCCTTCCAGTCCGTGAAGTCGGCCATGAGCTCCACATGCGCGCTCGGCGGCGCGGCGAATCGCAGGGTCCGCGCGTCCGGCATCACCTCGGTCGTCGCATTGAGCGGATCGTAGCGCACGGCCGGCATCGCCCGCTTATGCGTGAGGAATGCCTGGGACACCCGGATGCCGCCGCCGATGAAATGGGCGCCGGGCGCGCCGTGCACGAGGTCCACGGGATACGATCCGCCGGAGAACACGAGCGACACGCGATCCACGAGTAAGAATCGCACTTCCGCGTTGAACCACGTCGCGACGCCGCCGCCCAGCACGCCAGTCCGCGTGCCGACCGTCGACGTCACCCCGAATCGCCCCACCTCGCCTTGAATACCGCCTTCGACGTCCGTGTAGTGGTAGATGCCCGCACGCGTTGTTTGGACCGTCATCGACGGCGTGATGTGCGGCAACGCGTAGGCGACTCCTCCACCGACGCGATCGACGAACGATCCGACGACGAGATCGTTGTTCGTGCTGCCGAGGGCGCCGTTGACCCACGCATCCAGTGGGCCGTGGTCGGCGTGAATGCTCGGGGTGAGCACGCCGCTCCAGACCGCTGGGTTGGCCCGATACCACAGCGCGGAGCCATCACCACTCAGCTCCCAGCGAAGAGGGCCATAGATCCTCGTGCCGACCGCCCCCTGGAACTCGCCGACGCCACTCGTGTGGCCAGTCTGGAACGCAGAGAAGGCGCCATCCAGCCCAACTCGATACGCGTCGCCAGCGTAGGAAAGCGCGGGAGCGACCGTATAGACCGCGGAAGGCAGGTACTGATCGTAGGTCGCGCCGGCGACGTTCGCGTCCAGGGTCGCCAATGCCTGCGCCGTCGCCCGCGCGGGGAGGCCGCTGGCGAGAATCGCTAAGGCGACGCCGATATACCTCCGCACGGAGCGACGATCAGGGGCGTTGGTGACTCCTCGACTTTCCGGCTTGGACGTTTCCGCCCGACTTGGCGCCGAGCGAGGCGGGCCCCGGGGTGGTGAGTCCGGCGGCGGCTGCGGCGGATGCCCCGGCGGTAGCCACCGACGGCGAGGCAAGAGAACGCGGCAGGGCGGCCAGCTCGACATCGCGAGCGCCGGCGGCCGCGAGCCGCAGCACCTGTTGCGAGGCGCTATCCGGGCGCACGCCGCGAGCGACCAACTCAGCGGCAACAGCGAGAGGAATCGTCACCTGTTCATTGTGACGCAAGCGGCGCAACTCGGCAAGCGTCGTCGGTGCGATTCCCGCTCGTAGCGCGGCGGTTCCGGCGGAGAGCTCTTCAGATGTGCCAGATCCGCCCAGTGCCGAGCGCGCATCTGCCAGCCTGGCGGATAGATCCCGAACGACCGCGACGATACGGTCGGTGCTGGCGTGCTTCGCCGCGCCCTCCAGAGCCTTGTCGACAAGCGGCTCGGCGGGCAGTCCCGCGGCGCGCGCCGAGTCGACGACGGCGTGGAGCGACGCGTAGGTCTGCGCGTCGAATGCGTCGCGCAGACGGTCGTCGGTCGCCTGTGCGTCGACGCGCACAGTGACGACCGCGAGTCCGAGCACGACGACGGCGTACTTCACGTGGTCCCCGGCGCGACGGTGACGAGCGAGTTCGGCGAGCCGAAGTCGCTGCTGCCCGGCGCTTGCGGCGCGGTGGGATCGGGCATCCAGCGTGTGCCGTCGACCACGAATGAATAGACGTGGGCGCCCGGCTTGAGTCTCACGGCCGCGCGCCACGTCCCACTTGCTGTCCGGCGCAACGGCGTCGCGTGTGTGTCCCAGTGATTGAAGTCGCCGACCACCACAACTTGATGGGCTGTTGGAACCGGTACGGCGAACTGCACGACCGTACCAGTCTGATCACCCCGCTCGCTTCGCATGCGATAGGCGATCACACTACCGATCGCAAGAACGACGACGGCGGCAGCGGCAAAGGCGCGCAGGATACGCGTACGCCGAAGGCGACGCGTCGCATCAGCCCGAACAGCCGCCATGATTCGAGCCGTCGCGATCGCCGACAGCTCGACCGGTGTTCGTAATTCTTCGACGAAAGAATCAAAGTCAGCCACTGTACGCCTCATGCAATAAACTGCGCAACTGATCCGTCGCCCGCTTCACCCGCATCTTGAGCGCCGATATTCCGGCGCCCGTAATCGCGGCCATCTCGTCGTAACTCAACTGCTCCACGTGCTTGAGCAAGAACGCCTCGCGCTGGCTGGTCTCGAGCCGCGCCAGCGCGTGGCCG
>DASRDS010000129.1:0-38012 GCA_035652495.1 Gemmatimonadaceae bacterium | reverse complement strand
CCGCGCGCCGCCTACGTCCAGCAAGCAATCCGCGACAAGCTCATCGAGCACAAGCAGTACATTGCAAAGCACGGCGAAGACATGCCCGAGATTCGCGATTGGAGATGGAGTCTCGGTACAGCCGTTCAGCGGGTGCGCGGTCGGTCGTCGAGCCCTGGGCGACGCAAGCGCTAATGGGGACTCGCCGTGCCTCCCGTGCGTGTGGTGGGCTTATTCACCTGATTCCACACCTCATCGAACGCGTCATCAGGGATCGCGGCCTTGAGATCGAACGCGAACGGGCGCACGCTTCCGTGCTCGTACACGTTGATGAGCAGTGTGTACGGAGACGTCCGCAGGATCGATTCCACATCGGTGAAGCGCCAGTACCGCGAGTCGGCTGGTTCGGTGGCCTCATAGGCCAGACCTGCGGCGTAAATGGCGATCGTTCCGTGTGTCCCTTTCTGGTAACGAAGGTGTTTGGCGTCGATGCGGGCCCGAGGCTCGCCAATGCCGGCGGGCAGCACGGCAGACGTCAGCGGTCGCTGGATGTGCTCGAGCAGGAACGCAACCAGGTCGCTGGTCACCGCGTCCTCGGTCACGTCGAACGTGATCGTCCGATCGGCACCGAACCGCCAGCGGCTTCCGTCTTCAAACGTGTCGAACGCGATCTCGTGTTCCGACATCACCCGGATCTGTTTCAGTTCGTGATAGGGCCAGCGTCGCGACTTCTTGGGATCCGCAGCATCGAACCCCACTCCGCTCGCAGAGAACACCAGGGCGCCTCGGCTGCCGGCGCCTTCCACTGACAGACGGAAAGGTTCCTGAGCGGGTTGCGGCGCGCCGGTGTAGGCCAGGACCAGCGTGCACGTGAGGAACAGAATGTTGACCATGGCGAGGCCCTCCTATGATTGCGGCGCGTGCGTGCGCGCAGGCTTCACTTCGCTGTGCCATTTCCATATGACGAAGATGACGGGGTAGACGAGCAGCTCCAGGGCGAACGAGCTCACAACGCCGCCGACCATGGGCGCCGCGATCCGCTTCATCATGTCCGCCCCGGCGCCCTGACTCCACATGATCGGCAAGAGGCCCAGGAGGATGGCCATCACCGTCATCATCTTCGGACGAATGCGTTTGACCGCGCCTTCCTCCACCGCCTCCTGCAGGTCCTGAAGGTTGGCCATGCGCCCCTGCTTTCGATACTTGTCGTACGCCTGGTCCAGGTAGAGCAGCATGACCACGCCGGTTTCCGCGTCCACTCCCGCCAACGCGATGATGCCGACCCAGACAGCCACGCTGAGGTTGTACCCGAGCAGGTAGATCAACCAGAACGCACCGATGAGAGAGAATGGCACCGCCAGCAGGACGATTGCGATCTTGGCGACGCTCCGCGTATTGAAGTACAGCAAGACGATCACGAGCAGCAGCGTGACTGGAATGACGACTTTCAGCCGTTCCGTCGCGCGCAGCATGTATTCGTACTGGCCGCTCCACTCGAGGTAGTACCCATCCGGCAGCGTCACCATCCGGACGACTGCGGCCTTGGCGTCCGCGACATAACTGCCGATGTCCCGGTCGGCCACGTCCACATAGACGTACCCGAGGAGCTGCGCCTGCTCCGTGCGAATGACCGTCGGGCCGGTCGTCAGCGAAATCACCGCGACCTGATCGAGCGGGATCTGGGCGCCGGCAGGCGTAGAGATCAGGGTCCGTTTCAGGGCGTTGACGTCGGCGCGATACGCGCGCTGATACCGGACGTTCACGGGAAAGCGCTCGCGGCCTTCGAAGGTCGTGGTGATGTTGGCTCCCCCGATGGCCGATTCGATCACCATCTCCACGTCCTGCACGGTGAGACCGTATCGGGCGATCTGATCACGCTTGACCGTGAAATCGACGTAGTAACCACCGGTGACACGCTCGGCGAACACATTGCGCGTTCCGCGCACCATCCGGACGGCCGACTCGACTTGGCCGGCGATCTCATTGATGCCGTCGAGGGTGGGGCCGAACACTTTTACGCCCACCGGGGTGCGGATGCCCGTGGACAGCATGTCCGTCCGAGCCTTGATGGGCATCGTCCAGGCGTTGGCGACCCCGGGCAGACGGACGGTGGCATCGAGCTCGGCTTCGAGCTTCGCGGGCGTGATCCCAGGGCGCCACTCTGATTCGGGTTTCAGGTTGATCACGGTCTCGAACATCTCGAGTGGTGCCGGGTCGGTAGCGCTGATGGCACGACCGGCCTTGCCGAACACCGATTCCACTTCGGGAATCTGTCTGATCAGCTTGTCCTGCATCGTCAGGACCTGCTGCGCCGTCTGCACGGAGGCTCCGGGCAGTGCGATCGGCATATACAGCAGGCTGCCCTCGTAGAGCGGCGGCATGAACTCTGAGCCGAGTCGCATCACGACCGGGACCGTACTGGCCATCAGCAGGACCGCGACGAGCAGTGTGGCCACTCGATGGCGGAGGACGAATCTGACGAACGGGTGATAGCCGCGAATCAGCAACCGGTTGACCGGGTTCTTCTCTTCCGGTGCGATGGTGCCGCGGATGAAGAGCACCATCAGATACGGCACGACCAGGACAGACGTGAGCGCCGCATACCCCATGGCGAAGGTCTTCGTGAAGGCGAGCGGCTTGAACATGCGCCCTTCCTGGGCCTCGAGCGTGAAGATAGGCAGGAAGGAGACGGTAATGATCAACAAGGAGAAGAAGAGCGGCCGTCCAACCTCTTGGGCGGCCTCGATCAGAATCTGGTGCCGTGGCTTGGTTCCAGCGTCGCGCTCGAGATGCTTGTGTGCGTTCTCGATCATGATGATCGCCGCGTCGATCATCGCGCCGATCGCGATCGCGATGCCCCCCAGGCTCATGATGTTGGAGCCAAGCCCGATGTACTTCATCGCCATGAACGACAGCAGGATCGACAGGGGCAGCGTCAGGATCGCGACGAGGGCGCTGCGAAAGTGCCACAGGAACACCACACACACCAGCGAGACGATGATCGCCTCCTCGATCAGCTTCTCTTTCAGATTGGCGATGGAGCGCTCGATCAGGCCCGAACGGTCGTACGTGGTGACGAATTCCACGCCTGTGGGCAGCGAAGGCTGAATCTTCTCGGCGACCGCCCGTTTGACGTCCTCGATCACACCGTAGGTGTCCACGCCGTAGCGGACTACAACGATGCCGCCCGCCACGTCGCCCTCGCCGTTCAGATCTGCCACCCCGCGGCGCATGTCGGAGCCGATCTGGACGCGCGCGACATCCTTGACCAGCACCGGTGTGCCGTCCGGCTTCGCCCCGAGGCTGACCTGCTCGATGTCGCCGACGTTCTCGATGTAGCCCCGGCCGCGCACCATGTACTCCCGACCCGTCCACTCGACGACCCGTCCTCCGACATCGTTGTTGCTCTTCCGGACGGCCGCGACGACCATGTCGATGGACATGTTGTAGGAGAGCAGCGCGTTCGGATCGACCTCGATCCGGTACTGCTTGACGTACCCGCCCACAGGAGCGACCTCTGCCACACCGGTAACGCTGCGCAGCCAGTACTGGACGTACCAGTCGTTCAGCGTGCGCAATTGCGCGAGATCGTGCGTCCCGCTCCGGTCGACCAGCGCGTACTGGAAGGCCCACCCCACGCCGGTGGCATCCGGGCCGAGCACGGGCGCGACACCGGCCGGCAGCCGGCCCTGCAGCCCATTGAGGTACTCGAGCACGCGGCTGCGCGCCCAGTAGGGGTCCGTGCCGTCCTCGAAGATGATGTACACGAACGACACGTCGAAGTACGAGAAGCCGCGGACCACCTTCACGTTCGGCGCGGAGATGAGCGCCGTGACGATCGGGTACGTCACCTGGTCCTCCACGAGCGTGGGGCTACGGCCCTCCCAGTTCGCGGTGACGATCACCTGGACATCGGACAGGTCGGGGATGGCGTCAATCGGCGTGTTGCGGATGGCCCAGATGCCACCGCCCGTGATGCCCACCATCAGCAGGATCACGATGAAGGCGTTCCGGGCGCTGAAGGCGATGAGTCTTTCAATCATGGAAGTCTCGCGTCCCCTACTGTTTGGGCTTCGAGTGATCCATCCCCGGCATCGTCGGAGAGTCGGGCGCCGGGTTCTTGCCCACTTCACCCGTCATCGTGTGCCCGTGGCCGACCATCGACTGCATGGCGGCCTGGAGATTCGTTTCCGAGTCGATCAGGAACTGCGCCGAGGTGACGACGCGGTCCCCGTGCTGCAGGCCGTCGAGCACCGGGTAGTACTGATTGACAGGGGCGCCGACGGTCACGGGCCTGGGCTCGAAATACCCGTCGGGCAGCGCCAGTAACGCGTACCGCTCAGTGCCGGTGTCGATCACCGCTTCCCGCGGGACGGCCAATTGATGACCGCCGCTGGCGTTGATGATGACGGTGACGAAGGATCCGGGCTTGAACTCGAGTCCAGGATTGCGGAACTCGACGCGTACCTTCGCCCGCCGCGTTTGTGGATCGATGTCGGGATAGACAAACGTGATCCGGCCGCTCAATCGGCGCGTGGTCTGCCCATACGGAAACTCGATCGCGGCTGGCTGACCGAGCTTGAGCAAGCCCAGTTCGTATTCGAAGACCTGCCCGAGCACCCACAGGGTGGACAGGTCGGCGATCTTGAACGTCGCCATCTCCGGGGTGATGTATTGGCCCGGGAAGGCGTTGCGCTCGAGCACGACCCCGGTGAAGGGCGAGTAGACCGTCAAGATTCGCTGAGGCTCGCCCGACCGCGACAGCTCCTCGACTTGCGCGTCCGTGACGTCCCACAGGCGGAGGCGTTCGCGGGTCGCGGCGAGCAACGAGCGAGCGCCCTCACGCGTTTCCTCGATCGGACTGGAGGACAACTGCCGGTCGGCTTTGAGCGCGAGCAGGTACTCCCGCTGCGTCGCCACCAGATCCGGGCTGTAGATGGTGAAGAGCGGCTGGCCTTTCTGCACTTGCTTACCGACAAAATCCACCGACACGGTCTCCGCCCACCCCGCAATCTTCGCGTGGATTTCGGCGACGCGCGTTTCGTCGTAGGCGATGACACCAACGGTACGGATGCTCGTCTCCAGTGCCTGGTGCGTCACCTCCGCGGTTCGGACGCCGATCAGCTGCTGCCGCGCCGGCGAGATGTAGACGCGCTTGCTGGCTGATGCGTCGGCCAGCGGAGCGTTGGGGTCCGGTGCACCCAGTTGGCTGGTCTGCTCAGTCTGGTGAGAAGGCGCGGGCGCCACTGCGGCACGTCCGATCGCCAGCCACATGCCCGTTGCCCCGACCGCCAACGAGACCAGAACCAATGCGGCAGTACGAACCCACCGCGACCGTTGGCTCTGCGCGTGCTGCGACGGTTCTCGTGCGGACTGCGTCGGGGTGACTGGTGACTCGCCTTGCGGTTCCATGATCGGCTCCTGCTTCACTTCACTTGATGAACTCGGCAGCCACCAGCGGTTCGAGCCCCGCCAGCGCCGCGTGATACTGCGTCCGCTGCTCCTCGAGACCAATCTCGTACGCCAGCACGCTCACGAAATCAGTCAGCACGGTCAGGAATTCGGTCTTGCCGACCTGGTACGAGGCGAGCGCGGATTCCAGCGTGAGCCGTGCCTGCGGGAGGATGCTGCCGCTGTACAGATCCATCAGGCGCTTCGCGGACGATGCATTCACATAGAGCTCGGTAACCTGCGCCTCGGCGAGCGCCACCGTGTTGTCACGCGTGCGACGCCAGACGTCCACTCCGGCCACCGCTTCCGCGACCATGGGCCGCTGTTTGCGCTGCCAGAAGATCGGCACCGTGACCATGACGTCCACGCCGTACATCCACGGCATGCCGCCGACCATCTTCTGCGCCGCCACGTTGATCCCGAAGTCCGGCAGGATCTCCTTTCGCGCGAGTGCCAGTTGCTGCTGCGATCGGGTGATTTGCTGCTCGTCGCGCTTGAGGGCCGGATATCGCTGCAGCGCCTCGGCGCGGAGCGTCGCGACGTCGGGTGGCAGCGTGACGACGGTGAAGACGAGATCGGGATCGACGGAGGTGTCCTGCTGCCGATAGAGCAATCCGTTGATCCGTGCTCGCAGACCCTCGCGCTGCCGTTCGAGCATCGTCGTCCGCTCGATCAGGCCAGAAATCTCGAGCTGCGCCTTCAGCACGTCCTGTTGGATGGCCTGGCCGACGCTGAATCGTGCTTCCGCCATCTGCCGGAATTGATCGAGGATCTCCCGATTTCGCTGGACAATCGCCAGGCTCCGCGTGGCGAACTGATACGCGAAGTACGTCGCCTTCAGATCGGCGGTGAGTTGCAGCCGAGTGTCCTCGAGGGTCCAGCGCGACGCGTCCGCGTCGACGGTGGCAATCCGCGACCGCAGCGAGAGCTTGCCGGGAAACGGAATCTCTTGTGAGGCACCGACCTGCCGGAATGCGTTCGGCGTGCTGCTCGCGGGGAAGAATGGCGGACGCGCCAACCCACCCATGTAGCCAAACGACAGTGTCGGATCGGGTGGCGCGCCCGCAGGAGCGATGCGGGCGACACGCATGTCGATGTCCCGCCGCGCAGCGGCGAGCGCCGGGTTGTTCCGTCCTAGCTCGGCAACCAGGGACGCCAACGTCGCGTCGGTGTCGGTCGATGCTCGCCGGACATCGCTGAGTGACGTCAGCGCCTGCGGTGTCTGGGCCCCTGTCTCGGCTGGCAAGATCGTCGCCCACACCGTGAGAAGCAGAACGAATGGAAAGCCTACGAGGCGGTTCATGTCGATCTCCGGATACTCCCTACACTCCCGCCGGGCCGGCGGTACGCAGCCGGCCCGGGTTGTTCAACCTTCGATGTTTACCGGGCGACGTCGGCCAGTTGCTTGTGCATCGCGGCACCTTCCGTGGCTTCTTTCGCCGCGTCCTTCGCGAGGGTGGCCAGGCGGTCGTGATGCACCGCGGCCTGCGCGATTCGCGTGCCTCGGTACGTCTGCGCCAGCGCGACATGCTCGTCAGCCTCGGCGGTGTATCGCTTGGCCAGGGTCAGGAAGTACTCCTCGAGCCCACGGTGTTCCGCAGGCGTGCGTGCTTTCGCGGCGAGAGCGTTCAGTTCCTGCGCTGTGGGTTCTGGCGCGCCGGCTCCAGCCTGGAACCGGGCTCCGCCCGGAGGCGGAGTCGCCGGCGTACCGCTGGCCAGCTTCGCGTGATACGTGGCAAGTTCACGCGCCGTCGTGGCCGACTGCGTATTGAGATCAGCCAGTCGCTTGCAGTGCGCGCTCATGCCGCTGCCCAGGTTGCGGCTCGGGTTGCCGACGAAATTCTGGGACATGGAGATATGCCTCTTCGCCTCGGCCGCGTAGCGGTCGGCGAGAGCGCTGAAATGGGCGCTGAGCTGCGCCTGGTCGCCAGGCTCTCCTCGCGCAACGAGTTGACGCACCTCCAGGTTGTTCAGAAGTCCCGAGGGCGTGTCTTGTGCTGCGACGCCGCCGGTAAGGGTCAGAACTGCGACGGCGGCGAGCGACAGGGAGCGGAAATAGACGGTTCTCATGGCGGACCAACCTCTCTGGTGACCGAAGTCACGCCGAAACTGTGCTGTCTTCGCCTGCGCGACTCGGACGCGCAGGACATCGTCTACGTGATTGGGAATGGAGCCGCAGACGCTCGGCCCAATAGGCCGGCCGCGGCGCAGTGGTTCAGATTCGGAGGGCGATAACGAGAGGACGTTCTTCGAGCCGCATCCGCAGCCCCGACTCATGGGCGGGGCGCAGATCAGTTGGTGGAGCAACTAATTGGAACCGACGAACAACGAGAGCGTTTGGAGCGTCTGGGGCGGGAGCCGTGCGCCGACCGTCCTCGCGGATAAACGCCACGGCCCCGACTGCGACGTTGGCGCAGGTGTCGCCGGTGCGCACGCTCGGGGACGTCGTTGACTCCTGATGCGGGCAGGCCGCCGAGGTGGCGTCGTCACACGAGACCCTGCACAACAGGCCGGCGTTTTGCCCTACTGCCAGCGTCAGCACGATCGAAAAGAGAGCTGCTCGAAACACGTGATGCTCGCCGTCCGTAAAAGCAAGAGCTGCGCCAGCCCGAAAGTGGGCGGAAATCTCAGAAAACACCGACGTTTTCACCGGCTCGCCGCCGCCGGACAGACGGACGTGCTGAATTTCGCCGGTCAGCGCCGAAAATCCCCCGCGGATCGGCACATTGCATGCCACCCGCCTACTAGTCTGTGCCGAACCTGGCTCTCGGATGCGACCAATGGCGGTGTAATGAAAGGAACCGTGCTGCGTTATCAGGACATGAACGAGTCCAAACGAACGAACAGCCCTCCTGTCCACACGACCAGACTCAGCATCGTCGGCATGTCCTGCGGCGCGTGCGTGCGCCACGTAACAAAGGCGCTGAACGGGGTGACGGGGGTCGTACATATCGACGTTGACCTCGCGAAGAACGAAGCGGTGGTGGTCCACCTGTTGGGTCGCGTTGACGAGGCTGGTCTGATCGCGGCGATCAGTGAGACGGGGTATCAAGCAGGTGTGCTGGCGTCGAGGGTTGGACACGATGAGCTCGTATCCGAACCGGCGCCCGCGCGTCGCTCCACGGGCTGTTGCTGCGGGTAGATCCTGCGCCGGTGTTCGCGCACACGTTGTCCGGCAGGACCGGTATCATTCAATTGATGGACACGCCAGATGGTTCGGCGCCGGTCGAGACGCTGCTCGAGAATCACCGGGCATTCTTGCGCTACTTGGAGCGTCGGGTCGGAGATCGTGCGCTCGCTGAAGACATCCTGCAGGATGCGTTCGCGAAGGTGGTGGCGCGACCAGAGCAGGCGCCGACCGATGAAGCGATTGTGCCCTGGTTCTACCAGACACTGCGAAACGCAGCCATCGACCAGTTTCGCCGGCGTGGCGCTGCTGACCGCGCATACGAGGCCTTCGCCCGCGAGCTCGAAACGCACGACGAACCCACAGACGTTTTGCAGGCGGCAATCTGCGCCTGCGTTTCACGTTTGGCGGCGACCCTCAAGCCCGAATACGCGGAGGCACTACAGGCGATCGAAGTCGAGGGCACGTCGGTGAAGGCATTCGCTGAGCAGAAGGGCCTCTCGTCCGGCAACGCCGGCGTCCGGGTCTTTCGTGCGCGCGAAGCGCTCAAGAGGCGCGTGACCGAATCCTGCGGCATCTGCGCCGAGCACGGATGTCACGACTGCACGTGCAAGCGCGTCTGACCAATCCGCGTTGGGTCCCATCCGTTCAGCCGTCGTTCAGTTCACTGTCCGTTAGAATGTTGACGCGGAGTGGCCTGCCACGAAGGGACCTTCGACCATGATGACGCCGGCTCTACGCCGATTCACGCTCACCACGCACCTCACGTCCTCGCTGGGTTGGGTCGGTGCTGCCCTGGTGTTTCTCGCGCTGGCCCTCATCGGATTCACCAGTGATGACCCGGTGACAGTGCGCGGGGCGTACCTCCTGATGGCGCCGGCCGCGTGGTTTGTCCTCGTGCCCTTGGCGCACGCATCACTTTTGAGCGGCATCCTCTTGTCGCTGGGCACCTCGTGGGGTCTGTTTCGGCACTACTGGGTCGTGTTGAAGCTGGGCATCACGGTGTTCTCAACGATCATCCTTCTGATCTACATGGGGACGTTCAGGCAGATGGCCGGAGTAGCGGCGGATCCGGTGATGGATCTCGCGACTGTACGGAACGCATCACCAATCCTTCACGCCGTCTTGGCCTTGATCCTGTTGCTTGGTTCCACCGTACTTGGCATCTACAAACCGTTTGGGATGACGGCCTATGGGTTGCGGACTCAGAATGAACAGAGGCAGATCACTTCGACGACCTTTGTTACGGCGAGGACCGCGCCCGCCATCGACGCCGCGACCCCGGCGTGGATGTACGCGGCTGGTGCAGTCGCGCTGGCTCTGGCGTTACTGATCATCATCATGCACCTCACCGGCGCTACGTTCACTGATCACTAGCTGTGGCTGTCCGCGCGGTGTTGGTCCCACGCCTGCAGGGTCTGCCGCTGGCGTCCGCGTGCGCGACGTCGTTGGAGTCATCGAAACCGCGATTTCCGGCACGAAGCCACGACCGTGCTCGAAGCGTACATGCGCTTCGATCTCGCCGTCAGATCGCATTCTTCGGCTCCGAACGGATTGGCCCAAACCGAAGCAGATTTGACACTGGGCGCTCGGTCCTGCATTCTAGGGATGTGCTGATTCTCAGCAGGCGATTGTTCGCGCTTGCGCTGGCCGGTCTGATCTCGGCCGGCAATGTGGCGATTTGCGCCGGCTGGGCGTCTACGCCTGAAGCGCGCAT
This sequence comes from Gemmatimonadaceae bacterium, assembly GCA_035652495.1. Classification (GTDB taxonomy): domain Bacteria; phylum Gemmatimonadota; class Gemmatimonadetes; order Gemmatimonadales; family Gemmatimonadaceae; genus DASRDS01. Next base: position 27,738 of record DASRDS010000129.1, on the reverse strand, counting down.
GGCGTGCTGCGCCGACAGTTCCTGCCCAATGCACAAAACGGAGTCGAAGGGCTCTGAATCGGTGAGTGCTTTCAGCCAGGCGCAGGCGGACAACTGCTGCGCATCGGCTGAACACCGGAAATCCAGCGAATCGAGTCCGACGTTCGTCACCGCAATTCCCAGCGCAGTTCTGGGAACAGGCGTCGTTCTTCCGGCCGTTGCCCCAGCTCTCGTCTTGAGCGACGGCCGGCGGACTGTCGCACCCATTCCGACCGCGCACGTTCCCAAGCACGTTCTCCTCTCCGTCTTCCTCGTCTAGCCACTGACAGTCGCCGTGTGTCCCCGCGTGTACAGCGGGCACTGAAGACGCGCGTCTGCGCGCGTCCGTGACGAGTAGTGGCCGTCAATCCCGCTACGGGTCCTCCTCTTCTTGGATCTGTGCGCGGCAATTCCGGCTGCGAGGATTTTGACCGGAAAGGCTAGGGAGCATGCGTACCAAAGTCACCATTGTCCTGCTGTTGATCGGTCTCGATGTGACGGCGTCGCCAGCGCAGCTACGAGCGGGCGCGTCGTCCGCGCAGGACCGGCAGCAGCCGGGCATGGTCCACGCCGAGGCCCAGCCGACCGGGCCGCCGGTCTCGCTCGCGGAGCTACTGACGGAGGCACTCGAGAAAAACCCCGAGTTGATTGCACTCCGCGCGCAGGTTGACGTTCTGAAGCAACGGCCAGCGCAGGAACGGTCCTTAGGCGCGCCGATGGCCGAAGCCCAGCTCTGGCAGTGGCCCTTCAACTCCATCAATCCGCGGGACACGAACATGTACATGTTCATGGTGACGCAGGATCTGCCGGGTCGCGGCAAGCGCGATTTGCGCGCCGCGGTCGCCGACAAGGATGTGGCACTCGCCGACAGCGACATCACGATCCGCGCACGTAGCGTGGTCAACCAGATCAAGCAGGCCTATGCCTCGCTGTTCATCGCGCGGAAGGCCATCCAGGTGCATCTAGACAGCGTGGAGCTCTTACGGCAGATCGCGGACGTCTCGCAGGCGAAATACACCACGGGCCGCATTTCACAGCAGGACGTGCTCAAGCCGGTCCTCGAGCTCTCGAGGCTGCACACGGACATCATCATGTTCGACGAGCAGGCCAAGCTGGCGACGGCGCGCCTCAACGTCCTCCTCAATCGAATGCCTGAAACGCCGATTGGTCCGCTGGTCGAGCCACAGGAACAGACGATCTTGCCCGCCACCGCCGACCTGCAACACCTCGCGCTTGATCGTCAGCCGGAATTGCAGCGAGCCCGCCTCGAGATCGAGCGGGCGGAAGCCGAGCTCGCGTCTGTTCAAAGCGACTACAAACCTGACTTTTCCGTGCAAGGCGGCTACATGCTCCAGCCGCGGATGCCCGATGCGTGGATGGGGCGCATCGGCATCACGTGGCCGAAGGCTCCGTGGTCGCGCGGCAAGATAGACGCGCGCGTGGCGGAACACACCGCCGCCATTCAGGCTGCGAAAGCGCGCGCGCAAGCGATGGAAAACATGGTCCGGCTCGCCGTGCAGGAAGCCTACGTGCGGGCGACATCCGCTCAGGACCGCGCCGTGCTCCTACGCACGACGATCAAGCCTCAGTCGCAACAGACTCTCGAGGTGTCGCGTGTCGCGTATCAAACCGATCGCGTGGACTTCCAGGCCTTGATCGATAACCAGCGCGTGCTGCTCGACGTGAACCTGGACTACTTCCGTGCGCTCAGCGATTTCGCGCAGGCGCTCGCGGACCTGGAACGCGCCGTCGGAACCGACCTGCCCCCGAGCACGACCGCCGCGGTGACCGCCAAAGGAGGACAGTGACATGAGACGCGTGGTACTGGCGATTGCCGCCGTCGGAGTCGTCCTGCTCGTCGTCGCCGTGGCCGTGTACGCCTTTCGCGCCCGAGGCAGCCGGACACCGGCCGCACACAGCGATTCCCAGAGTCAGCAGCCGATGGCCGGCATGCCAAGCGGGGAACCGGCGCCGAAAGCCAGCGAACCGGCTGCAACACCGCGAGGTGACGTCACGATCGATTCACGTCGCCAACAACTGATCGGCGTCCGAACCGCTGCCGTGACGCGCGAGCCGATGCAGCACACCCTGCGCACCATCGGTGTTGTCCGGTACAACGAGACCAGCCTCGCGGACATCAACCTCAGGCTGGAAGGGTGGATTCGCGATCTCTACGTGGACTACACGGGGCAGCCGATTCAGAAGGGACAGCCACTCTTCACGCTCTACAGCCCCGACCTGCTCGCGACACAACAGGAGTACCTGTTGGCGCTCAAAACGCGCGATCAGATGCAGGGCTCCGTCATCCCGGAGGCTCGTGAGCGCGCGGAACAACTGGTCGCGGCCGCACGCCAGCGTCTAGCACTCTGGGATCTGCCGGAAGAGGAGATCCGGGCGCTCGAGGAGAGGCGTCAGGCGCCGGAGGCGGTCGTTTTCCTTTCGCCGGCCTCAGGGTTCGTCATCGAGAAGCAGGCGCTGCAGGGCATGCACGTCATGCCTGGGCAGACGCTCTACAAGGTCGCAAACCTCTCGACCGTGTGGGTCGAAGCCGACGTGTACGAGCAGGAGATGGCGCTGGCACGTGTCGGACAGCGGGCGGCGGTCACGCTCGACGCGTATCCGGGCGAGTCGTTCCAAGGCCGCGCCATCTACATTTACCCCTTCGTGGAAGAAAACACGCGCACCGTCAAAGTGCGATTCCAGTTCAACAACCCAAGCGGACGCTTGAAGCCGGGGATGTACGCGAACGTCGAGATCCAGGGGAGGGACGCCGTAGGTCTGATGGTTCCCGCCAACGCCCTGCTGGATGCCGGCACGGACAAGGTCGTCTTCGTCGCGGAAGGTGATGGGTACTTCACACCACGGACGGTGAAGGTCGGAAGGAATCTTGGCGACCGCATCGAGATCCTGGACGGCGTAAAGGAAGGCGAGCAGGTGGCGACGGGCGCTACGTTCTTCCTGGATTCGGAAAGCCAGCTGCGCGCGGGGCTCCAGAACTACGAGGCGCCGAAGGGCGCGCAAGGCGGGCCTGCGAGCGGACCCACGCTCGACATCAGCTTCCGCACGCAACCGGACCCGCCAAAGACCGGCGAAAGCGTCTTCGAAGTCGCGGTGAAGGATGCGGGTGGCCAACCCGTGAGCGATGCCGACGTGTCGATTCAGTTGTTCATGCCGGCGATGCCGACGATGAACATGCCGGCGATGCGCAATGAGACGAAGCTGCCCCACGTCGGCGGCGGAGTCTATCGCGGGCCAGGACAAGTGATGATGGCCGGCCGATGGGACGTGACCGTCACGGTGGCGAAAGGCGGACAACAGCTCGGGCGGAAGCAGCTCGCCCTGGCGGCGAGATAACTCGTGACGGGTAACCAGGACAAAAGGAGATGACGATGTTGCACATCAGCACGCGGAGAGATTACGCCCACGGCGGATTCAGTCGTGCGGTTGCCGGGGCGGCGATGGCGGTCGCAATCACAATGAATGTTCCCCTTCAGATCGCCGCGGCGCCGCAGCAGTCAGCCGCGACGAAGAAGCCGACGCTCGACATCATGCTCACCAGCAAACCGAGTCCACCCAAGACTGGCGACAACACCTTCGAGGTCATGGTGAAGGATCCGGCCGGGAAGCCGATCACCGACGCCGAGGTCACCGCCATGTTTTTCATGGCGGCCATGCCGGCGATGAAGATGCCGGAGATGAAGAACAACGTCACACTGAAGCACGAGAAGGAAGGCCGGTACGTCGGGACCGGTCAAGTGATGATGGCCGGCAAGTGGGACGTCACGGTGATGGTCAAGCGCGCCGGGAAAGAGATCGGGTCGAAGAGGTTCCCGGTCACCGCGCAGTAGCAGGGCGACGTGTCTGAGGGGAGCTCGAGGCGAAGACGACCATGATCAGCCGAATCATCGATTGGTGTGCGGGCAATCGGTTCTTGGTGTTCACCGGCACGGTGGTGCTCACGCTCTGGGGCATCTGGGCGATGACGGCGACTCCGCTCGACGCGGTGCCGGACATCTCCGATGTGCAGGTGATCGTCTCGACCGAATGGATGGGCCGAAGCCCTGACATCATCGAGGATCAGATCACGTATCCCATCGTCACGGCTCTCCTCTCGGCGCCGCGCGTGCGGACGGTTCGGGGCTTTACCGACTTCGGTATCTCGTACGTCTACGTCATCTTCGAAGACCGTACGGATATCTATTGGGCGCGCAGTCGCGTGGTCGAGTATCTCCAGGGCATTCGGGGCCGATTGCCGGAAGGCAGCAATCCGACCATCGGTCCCGATGCCACCGGCGTCGGCTGGGTGTTTCAGTACGCCCTCGTGGACGAAACCGGCCATCACAACCTCGCGGACCTGCGTGGGGTGCAGGACTGGTTTCTGCGCTACGCACTCGCCTCCGTGGACGGCGTGGCCGAAGTCGCCAGCATTGGCGGGTTCGTGAAGCAGTACCAAGTGAATTTGGATCCCAACAAACTGGCGGCCTACGACAAGTCGGTCAAAGACGTCGTCCACGCGATTCGCGCCAGCAACAACGAGGTTGAAGGGAGGCTGCTGGAATTCTCAGGCCGTGAGTACATGGTCCGCGGTCGCGGCTATCTGACGTCTCTCGAGGATATTGCCGGCGTGTCGCTCGGCGCCAACTCACGAGGCACGCCAGTTCGGGTTGGCGACGTCGCCGACGTCCAACTGGGGCCGGATCTCCGTAGGGGTGTCGCGGAGCTGGACGGAAAGGGTGAGGTCGTCGGCGGCATTGTGGTCATGCGGTTTGGCGAGAATGCGCTCCGTGTGATCGACAGGGTGAAGGCCAAGCTCCAGGAGGTGCAGCACTCGCTGCCTGAGGGCGTGCGCGTAGTGCCGACGTACGACCGGTCGGGTCTCATCAACGAGTCCATCGGGACGCTGCGGCGCACGCTGATCGAGGAAGCGATCGTCGTCTCGCTCGTGATCCTCATCTTTCTCTTCCATGTTCGCTCAGCGCTCGTACCGATTCTCGCTCTCCCGATCGCCGTGGTCGCGGCGTTCATCCCGATGTACTACCTCGATGTCAACTCCAACATCATGTCGCTCGGGGGACTGGCGCTCGCGATCGGGGTGCTGGTCGATGCTTCGATTGTCATGGTGGAGAACGCGTACCGCCATGTGTCCGAACCGGACGAGCCGATCGCCTATGAAGATCAGCCACGCGTGATCATCGGTGCGGCGAAGCAAGTCGCGCGGGCCATTTTCTTTTCTCTCACGATCATCATCGTCTCGTTCGTGCCGGTGTTCCTGCTCGAGGCGCAGGAAGGGCGAATGTTCAGACCGTTGGCGTTCACCAAAACCTCTGCCATGGTGCTCGCCTCGCTTCTGTCGATCACACTCGTCCCGGTACTGATGACTATCTTCATCCGAGGCCGGCGGCTGAAGCCGGAGTCGGCGAATCCCATTTCGCGCATGTTCACCTGGCTGTATGAGCCGATCCTTCGCACCGCCCTGCGCTTCAAATGGACCGCGCTGGTGCTGAACTTCGCGGTCGTGCCGCTGACGATTCCGCTGCTGTTCGTCATCGGGAGCGAATTCATGCCCCCCCTCTACGAAGGCTCGATGCTCTACATGCCGACGTCACCGCCCGGCATGTCGATTACCGAGGCGACACGCCTGCTCCAGGTGCAGGACAAATTGCTACGGAAGGTGCCGGAGGTGGAACAGGTGTTTGGGACGGTCGGCCGTGGGACGACGCCGACCGACAACACGCCGATGGGCATGGTGAACACGACGGTCATGTTGAAGCCGCGAGACCAGTGGCGCGCTGGCATGACATTCGAACGGCTTCAGGCGGAAATGGACGCGTCGCTGCAGTTCCCGGGCTTCCCCAATGTCTGGACACAGCCCATTCGCAATCGGCTGGACATGCTGCTCACCGGGATCAAGACGCCAGTGGGCATCAAGATTTTCGGGGCGGATCTCAACCTGATCCAAGGACTCGGGCAACAGATAGAACGCATTCTCCAGCAGGTGCCAGGCACCAGGAGCGTCTATGCCGAGCGAGTCTCTCAGGGCTATTTCACCGACATCCGCATCGATCGTCAGGCCATCGCCAGGCATGGACTCACCATCGAGGACGTCCAGGATGTGATCCAGTCCGGCCTCGGTGGGGAGAACGTGACGCAAACGGTTGAGGGACGTGAACGATATCCGGTGAATGTGCGCTACGCGCGTGCGTTCCGCGAGAGCGTCCCAGCGTTGCAGCGCATGTTTGTCAAGACGCCCATGGGCGCGAGTATCCCGCTCGGTCAACTCGCGGAGATCTCGATGACCACCGGTCCGGCGATGGTGCGCGACGAAGACGGACAGCTCGCCGGGTACGTGTACGTCGATACGGTCACGAGCGACATCGGCGGCTATGTGGACGCGGCGAAGGCGGCGATCGCACGAGACCTGAAGCTGCCCACCGGATACACGCTGCAATGGACCGGACAATACGAGTTTCAGGTCCGCGCGCGCGAACGGCTGAAGGTTCTGATTCCACTCGTGTTCTTCATCATCTTCATACTGCTCTACATGACGTTTCACTCCGCGTCGGAGGCGACAATCGTGATGCTCTCGGTCGTCTATGCGATGACCGGCGGCGTCATCCTGCAATGGCTGCTTGGCTATAACTTCTCTGTCGCGGTCTGGGTCGGCTACATCGCGCTGTACGGCGTAGCAGTCCAAACCGGTGTTGTGATGGTCGTGTACCTGCACGAAGCACTCGACAAGCGCCTACGACAGGGCGGCGAAGTCACGGCGCACGACGTGCTGCAAGCCACGATCGACGGCTCGGTCCTGCGGCTCCGTCCAAAGCTGATGACTGTCACCGTCGTCATGGCGAGCCTCGTGCCGATCATGTGGAGCGCGGGTGTGGGATCGGACGTGATGAAGCCGATCGCGGCGCCCATCATCGGCGGGATGATCACGTCGACGATTCACGTGCTAATCATCACGCCGGTGATCTTCTACATCATGAAGATGCGTGCGTTGCGCAAAGGGCGGCTGAAGGTGTCCGGCATGGCCGTGTAGGCGTGCGGAACATAAATAGATCGCAGATATGGGTATCGGCCTGGTGAAGAACCAGTTTCTCGTGAATGGAGGTTACATGACTCGCAACATCGGCTGGGTTTTGTCAGTGCTACTGATCGGGGCCGTCGCGACGCTCGTTGGCCAGCAACAACAGAAACCGACGGTTGATGTGTACAAGAGCGCGACATGCGGCTGCTGCAGTAAGTGGGTCGAGCATCTGCAGGCGAACGGATTCACGGTTCGCACGACCAACCGTGAGGATCTGGCGGACCTCAAGGCGAAGCACGGAGTTCCGCGCCGGGTGCAGTCGTGCCACATGGCTGTCGTGAACGGCTACGTAGTAGAGGGACATGTTCCAGCCGCTGATGTTCAGCGACTGCTCAAAGAGCGGCCCGCTGTCGTCGGCCTCGCCGTTCCGGGGATGCCGATCGGCTCGCCGGGAATGGAGATGCCTGGCCGCAAGGCACAGCCGTTCGATGTCCTCACCTTCGACAAAGATGGCCAAACACGAGTGTTTGCCAGCCACGGCAAGTGAAGCACATTGGGTTGCGGTTCAGGCGCCAAGCCGAACTGTGATGGAAAACTGGAACGTCGGTTGCGTCCTCCTGAGGGTATCCAGGAGGCTCTATGAAAAGCCGCACCGCCGTTTGGATCTTGGCGATTCTCGCAGTCGTGCTGGTCGTTGTTCCGCTGTTTGGCATGCTCGGCATGATGAGCATGAGCGGGATTATGGGCACGGGAGGCATGATGGGCGGTGGCGGGAACATGATGGGAATGAACGGCGTCGGGATTGTCTGGATGCTGCTGGCCGCCGTCGTCGTGGTGGCCCTGATCGTCGTTCTCGTCAGTGGTGTGAGCAGAACCTGAAGGGGTGTAACGCCCGTCGGGTTCTGCGTCTAACAGATAGAGCCATGATTCGAGCCGTTGCCTTGACGGTCGCATTGACGCTGGCGGGCACGCCCGTCGCGATGGCTGCGTGCATCGTGTGGTGCAGCTCACCCTGTCCCACGTCGATGCCGAATTCTGCGACCGGGGTCACGGCCCCACGCACCTGCGCCGACACGCTCGTGACCGGACCTGGGCTTCGGGAAGACAGTCTGCGGGAAGCGTCGACCCATCCGGTGACGCACGTCGCCCTGAACACACCTCGCGCGTTCATCGCAGATCTCCAGAGCGGCCGAGTCACACGGAACCGTTGGCACAGCGAGTCTCCGCCTGGCCACCAAGAGCCGCCAACCGTTCTCCGAATCTGATCCTTTTTCTGAAGCTGTTTCGTGTGCGCGTCGTGCGAACTCGCCGGCGCGCACTACGAGTCCGTCTGTCAGTTTTCGAGAGAAGGGTGATTGTCATGAGAACGATATTTTCCCGTACGGTGTTTGCTGGTCTCGCGCTGGTGGCCCTCGCAACAGGAGCCGCCGCACAGGACCGAACAAGGTTGTTGACGAGTATCGAAGTGAAGGAACTCGTCGCACGGGCCCAGCCAGACGACCATGCGCGTCTGCGCGATCACTTCGGCGCGCTGGCCGACAGCTACGCCGTCGATGCGAAGCTGCACAAGGCGATGGCCCAGGTGCTTACGGGCAACCCGAACCATCCGCCGGCGGTGAGTCCTGGGGCTCGCCATCTGCGGCTCGCGGAAGCGGCCAACCAGTCGGCTGCAACACTTCGCGAATTGTCCAATCACCACGGTCGCCTTGCTGGCGGCCTGACTTCGCAGCCGCCGGCGAACAGCGCTCGCTTTGAGAATGGTGAGGGTGCGCCCGCACCGACGGCCGCGCAACTCCGTGAGCTGTCGGCCGGCGCACGTACCGCCGTCGAGCACAGGGCCCTCGAGTCGTACTTTAGCGACCTTGCCGCGAAGTACACGAGCGACGCCCGGCGACACGATGCGATGGCGCGAGGCTATCGAGGCCATGCGAATGACCGGTCAGGAAGCTTTGCTGCCCTGGCCGTTCACTGCGAAGGACTCGCGAAGTCTTCGCGCGAATCCGCCAGCGCGGCCCTTGCTGCCGCGGCCGAACACCGGCAACCGCCAACGGTTGGCTGACTTCGGTGGCTCTAACCGGGGCAGGCCCCACATTCACGCGTGGAGGCCTGCTCGGGTAACTTCGAAGAGACACGAGACGTCTGGGCAGACGCTACGGGCCCGCATGAGAGCCAATAATGCGACGCTAGACCATCGGCACAAGAGGGAGTGATCGTGTACCCCGTATTTTTCCGCATCGGCAACTTCGAAGTGACGAGCTTCGGTGTCATGCTGGCCGTCGCCGCCCTATTCGGCCTGTGGCTGTTCCGCCATGAACTCCAACGGTCACACCTACCAGTGGATGTGGCTGACGCTGGGATCGTCGGGGTGATTGGTGGACTCCTCGGCGCGAAGCTGCTGTGGACGATAGAACACGCCACCCACGGACCCGTCTCCGAACTGTTATTCTCGCGCGGCGGATTGAGTTGGTACGGAGGCCTGATCGGAGGCGTTGGCGCCGGCCTCGCATACATCGTGGTCAAAGGGTGGCCCCTCGTTCCAGCGCTGGCCGCGGCGACACCCGCGGTCGCGTTCGGACACTTGATCGGTCGCATCGGCTGCTTCCTTGTCGGTGACGACTACGGCATTCCATCGAATCTCCCTTGGGCCGTGCCGTTTCCCGAAGGACTACCCCCGACCACAGTCGCAGTGCACCCAACGCAGCTGTACGAAGCCGTCGGCTTGGCGGTCCTGGGGTGGCTTCTGCTGCGGTGGCGCCAGCGCGGCGTCGCCGACGCGATCGTCCTTGGCCGTTATCTCGTCGGCGCCGGTACGTTGCGGTTCGTCATCGAGTTCATTCGCGTGCACCAGCCAATGGCGCTCGGTCTCGCCATGGCGCATTTCATGTCGCTCGCGGCGGTTGCCGTGGGAATCGTGATCCTGGTTGTGTCTCAGCACCCGCGTCGGGCTGCCCAGTCGCACCGGGGGCATTCTTGATGCAACGCCTCTCAGCCGACCGTCTTTACCAGCGCTCACGTCCGCAGGAGACGCAGTCCGCTGCCGATCACAATGAATTCACTGACTTCGTGACCGATCACCGCGGCGGTGAGTGAAAACATACCTGCGATCGCGCCGACGACAAGTACAGAGATAACGATCACGGACAACACGAGGTTCTGTCGGACAATGCGTTGCGTACGGGTAGCGAGGTGACGCGCGTAGACGAGTCTCTCGAGATTGTCGCCCATCAACGCCACGTCCGCGGTCTCGAGCGCGACGTCCGTTCCCGCGGTGCCCATCGCGATGCCGACCGACGCTTCCGCCAGCGCGGGCGCGTCGTTGACGCCATCACCCACCATGGCGAGATGGCCGGAGGCCGCGCGCAGTTCGCGTACGACCCGGAGTTTGTCTTCTGGTGTCAGGTTCGCGCGCACATCATCGATCCCGAGATGCGCAGCGACCGCGCGCGCCGTTCGTTCGTTGTCGCCTGTGAGCATCACGATGCGTTGTATTCCGGCCTTGTGCATCGCGCCAAGCGCCTGCCGCGCGTCGTCGCGTATACGATCGCGAATCGCTAACCAACCCCAAACCGCGTCGTCGGTCCCGACGAGGACCACCGTGTGCCCCGCCTCCTGTAGCCGGGCGACCTCGTCTCGTATCGCTTCGAGCGACTGGCCAAGGCGCGCACTGAACATTTCGGGACTGCCCAAGTACACGTGTCGCCCCTCCCACGAGGCCGTCACGCCTGCCCCGGTGAGCGACTGGAACGCTTCGACCGGCGCCGGTACGACTCCCTGATCGGCCGTGAATTTCATCACGGCTCGGGCGAGCGGATGCTGGCTGGCGCGCTCCAGTCCCGCGGCAACGGCCACCACGTCGCGCTCGCTCATGGCACCGAGGATACGAATCGTCGCCACCTCGGGCTCGCCGTATGTCAACGTGCCGGTCTTGTCAACGGCCAACACGCGTACGCGCGCCAGTTCTTCGAGATAGATCCCGCCCTTAATCAACACGCCATTTCTCGCTCCGGTTCCCAGTGCGGCGACCATCGAGATCGGCACGGAAATCACCAGCGCGCACGGGGCCGCGGCGACGATGAAGACGGTTGCTCGCTCGAGCCAGGTCGACCACGAACCACCGGCGACCAACACGGGAACGACGGCGAGAAGGACGCCGGCGAGGAGCACCGCGGGACTGTAGCGCTTGCCGAAGCGCTCGACGAATCGCTGCTGCGTGCCCTTCCGCTCCTGGGCCTCCTCGACCATCTGGATGATGCGAGCAATCGTGTTCGTCGCTGCGGTTCTGGTTGCGCGGACCTCGAGCGCGCCTTCGGCGTTGATGCTGCCCGCAAAGACGTCGTCACCGGGCTGCTTCTCGACCGGGATGCTCTCACCGGTGACAGGGGCTTGATTCACGCTCGACGTCCCGGTGACAACCTCACCATCAGTCGCGACCGCCTGGCCAGGCTTCACGAGGAAGATATCGCCGACGATGACCTCCTCAATGGGGACCTCGACATCCTGTCCGTCTCGCCGTACCACGGCTCGCTTCGGCGTCAAGTCCATCAGCGCACGGACGGCGGAGCGCGTCTTCTCCTCGGTGTAGCCTTCCGCGGCTTCTGACATCGAGTAGAGGAACACGAGGATGGCGCCCTCTTCCGGGGCTCCCAAGAGCGCCGCCGTCACTGCGGCCACCATCATCAGCAACTCGATGCCGATCTCGCGCTCGAACAGCAACTCCTCGATGCCCTCCCGGCCGAAGTAGTAACCGCCAATAGCCATCGCCGCCACATAGGCGGCGATCGACATTGGTTCCGCTTGAAATCTGCCAAGGAGCCAGCCGCCCAAAACCAGGAGACCTGCTATCGCGGACGTCACGACTTTCGGGTTGCGCCAAAGGGGCGGACGCGCGCTCCCCGGTGAGGAGTCGCGCGGCGGGAAGCCGCTCACGGCCAGTTGTCGCCGAAGTGCCAACGCCGAGACGACTCCGGGATCGAACGCCAATGTTACACGGCCGGCTTTCGGTAGTACACGAAGGGAGTCCACTCCAGCCTGCTGGCCCATTGCGCGCTCGAGCGCACGTGCGTCATGTTCGCAATCGAGGTTCTGCACTCGCAGATCGAGGGTCTGCTTCGCCATGATCCCTTTGTCGCCTCCGCCCGGAACGCTCCGAGTCGCCCAACGCCAAAATGCATTACCATTGTTTGTCATTTCAGCAAACAATGAAATGCATTGGCGCCTTGCAGATCCTCCGTTGCCGGCCCAAAACCGACGTGATAGAGTCACCGACGATGGTCTCATCGCGATGGTATCGGACGTGTGTGCTTCTGCTAGCCGTCTGGCTGCTCGCAGATACCGCGTCGTTTGCCTTTTGCGATCCACAGCCATTCGGCGCAGTCGCCGCCACGTCACTCGTCAACGCGGGACACGACCAGCAGGACGGTTCGACCCAATCTGGCGACCGTCCTTGCCTGTGCTGTTCGCACGGCGCCCAGATCGTGACGTTCGACCTGCACGTCACCCAAGAGCCCGAGGCGCGTGTGTATCTGCCTCGCCTCAGGCTCATCGACGTTTCACCGCGCCAAGCTTCTCCCCCTCCACGTTTTTAGTTCCGTCTAGGTGCGCGACTGTCTTCGATAGTCGCGGGAACAGCGGAGCTCTTTCTTCTCGAAGGTCACTATGCGCCATGCCGTTACCGCTATAGCCGGGACGTTCGTCTCGATCGTGTTGTTGGCTCTCGGAGATCCCGTCCTTGCGCAGCAGACGCCGCCAGTGAACGTCGCTGCCTCGCCGGCAAGTTCAACGGCGACCGGGCAGTTCCTCGACGCGTCGGATGGTCTCAGCGTGGCTCAGCTGGTACAGCTTGCGCTCGCGCGCAATGGGGATCTTCTGGCCACCCGACAGCGGAACCTAGAAGCGCAGGGGTTGCTTCGACAGGCCGGCTTCCGGCCGAACCCCGTCTTGGAAACCGAATTCGGCAGCGGAAAGCCAACCGGCAGTCCTGGTGAGCGCGAGTTCAGCCTCGGATACAGCCACGTGTTCGAACTGGGAGGCAAACGTGACCGCCGAGTGGAGGTCGGTCAAGCAGGGCTCGATCTGGCGCGGCTTGAGATCACGGATCGTGAACGAACGATTCGGGCCGAGCTCCAGGAGCGCTACATCTCGGCGATGGCATCGATCCGCAATCTCGAAGCCGTTTCGCAGCAATTCGAGGTGACGCAGCAGAGTTTTGCCGTGACCCAACGTCGAGTATCAGAAGGCGAGTCACCGCGAGTGGAGCAGATGGTCTTGCAGGCAGAAGTCGGGCGGCTGGAGGCAGAGCGGATCCTGCTCGCGAGTGACGTGCAACAGGAACTCCTGGCTCTGCGCGTCATCGTCGGGATGAATTTCAACGAGCGGCTGGTGTTGCAACCCGATGGCGACCGACCGCCCGCGACGCTCACTCTCGAGGCCGCACTGGCGCAGGGGCTTTCATCCCGGCCGGACCTAGCAGCGGCCCGACAGGAGGAGACGCGGGTTGCTGCGGAAGTTCGCCTCGCACACGCCGAGCGCGTGCCCGATCTCGCCGGTCTCGTCAGATACACCGATTCGCAGACGCGATTTGACCAGTTCGGGCTGACGGCCAGCGGTGCGCTGACGCCGGTGCAGGATCGCGATCGCGTGCTGACGGCGGGACTCTCGATCACGCTCCCGATGTTCGCCCGCAACCAGGGCCAGATCGAGGCGACGCGCGCTCGTGAAACGGCCGCGTCGCTGCGCCGTCAATACCTCGCGCGAAGCATCGAAGCAGACATTCGAGGCGCCTACGGTCGCTACCAGGCCGCGCAACAGGCGGTCGAAGTATTCAGGAAGTCCGTCGTTCAGCCTTCCCAAGAGGGCGCCGCGGTGTTGCGCGCGAGTTACGCCGCAGGCGAGGTTCAACTCTTCGATGTACTCGCCGTGCAGAGGCGTCTCATCGACAGTCAGAAAGAGTACACAGAAGCCATTCGGCAGGCGGCCCTGGCCCGCGTAGCCTTGGAACGCGCCATTGGCGTTCCTCTCCAATAAGGACGAAGTGATATGGCGCACGACACGATCACGAGTGAGACTCACGAACAGCCTTCCCGTCGTCGATCGTGGCTCACGGCAGGAGTGCTCGTACTCGTTGCGGTGGCGGTGATCGCCTGGTGGTGGTCGTCAGCGTCACCCGAGCCGCAAGCTGCGAAGACCACCGCGGAGTCCACAGAACGACCGGGCGAGCCAGCGGTGCTCGAGGTCGAACCAGACGTGCAGAGTGCCGTGGGTCTCGCCGATGCGCCGGTCGAACAGCGTTCGCTGGCCGAGACCATCCAGACGACCGGCGTGGTCGGACCGGACGACACGAAGTTGGCGCGCATCCGCCCGTTAGCAGAGGGCCGGGTGACGCGCGTCGCGGTTCGCGTGGGCGACCGCGTAAGCGCCGGGCAGACGTTGCTGACGTACGACAGCATCACTGAAGGAGACCTGGTCTCCCAGTATCACTCCGCGGTCGCGGCGCTCGAACGGGCGATGGCCGAAGCGGACGTGACGAAACGTTCGGTCGAACGTGCGGACAACCTTCTCGAGATGGGTGGTGTGTCCAGGAGTGAACGAGAGCGCCGATCGGCCGAGCACCAGCGTGCGCTCGCCGAGGTCAACAGCGCGCGCGCGACCGTCACAAGCCTCGAACAGAAGTTGCGACGGCTGGGTGTGTCGCAGGGAGATCTCGAACGGCTTCGCAAGGGCGGTGACGCCGATGCCAGTTCCAGCAGCGCGGTGAGTGCGCCATTCGGTGGCGTCGTGACCGAAGTGCACGCCGCACAGGGCGAGACGATCAACCCAGAGCGCGAGCTGTTCACGGTTGCCGACCTCGGCAGAGTATGGCTGCTGGCCGACGTCTACCAGAAGGACATCGCAAAGATTCGCGTCGGCCAGAACGCGGTCGTCACGGTCGATGCCTACCCGGGAGAAGAGTTCTCGGGCCGGGTTACGAATATCAGTGACGTGCTCGATCCCGGTACGCGCACCGCAAAGGTCCGCTGCGAGGTCGCGAACCCGAACGGGCGTTTGAAGCTGCAAATGTTCGCGACGCTCGCACTGCCGGTGTCTGCCGCTCGCGAGGTGCTCGTCATTCCGGCACGCGCCGTTCAGGACATCGATGGTGTGCCGACGGTGTTCGTACGCGTCGATGAGGAGCACTTTCAGACACGGCCGGTTCGGGTTGGCGCCACGGTCGGTGACGCCGTGGAGATCGCCGAGGGCCTGAAGACCGGCGAGCGGGTCGTGACCGACGGCGCGCTGATGCTGAAATCGAAGCTGAAGCTCCGCGTCGAAGAGGAAGAGGGAGAGAAGAAATGATCGAACGCCTCCTCGACTTCAGTATCCGGTATCGGATGCTGGTTATCGTCGGCGGCGTCTTCCTCGCTGCGGCGGGCCTCTATTCCGCGTCGCAGTTGCCCATTGACGCCGTGCCGGACATCACCAGTAACCAGGTACAGATCAACACGCTCGCCCCGGCGTTTGCTCCTGAGGAGATGGAGAAGTACGTCACCTTCCCGATCGAAGTGGCGATGAGCAGCCTGCCGCGGAAAGAGGAGATTCGATCCATCTCCCAGTTCGGGCTGTCGCAGGTCACCGTCACCTTCGAAGAAGACGTGGACGTGTACTGGGCGCGCCAGCTCGTACTCGAACGGCTGGCGGAAGCCGAACGTGAACTCCCGCCGGGCGTCGCGCCGGAACTCGGCCCGATCAGTACGGGTCTCGGCGAAATCTATCAGTTCACGGTCGAGCGACGGCCCGGTAGCAAGAGTGCCGATCTGTTACCGGCGGCCTCTCGTTTGCCTGGCACGACGCACACCGACGATCTGATGGATCTCAGGACGATCCTCGACTGGGTGATCAAGCCACAGCTCCGCACAGTGCCGGGCGTAATCGAAGTCAACAGCTTTGGCGGACGAGAGCGCCAATACGAAGTGCTCGTCGATCCTCGGCGGCTGGTGGGCTATGGCCTGACACTGCGGCAGGTGATCGAGGCCCTTGAACACAACAATGTGAACGGCGGTGGTGCCTACCTCGAGCGCGGCGGCGAGCAACAGCTGCTTCGTGGGATTGGGCTCATCGGCTCCATCGCTGATGTCGAAAATATCGTGATCGCAACCGAGAAGGGCACGCCCGTGCGCGTCCGTGATGTCGCTACGGCCGGCGTAGGTTCGCAGGTCCGTCAAGGAGCAGCTACGCGTGACGGTCACGGCGAGACCGTGTTGGGCATGGCCATTCTGCTGAAAGGTGAGAACAGCGGGGCGGTGACAGCGCGCGTCAAAGAGCGCCTGGAGGCCGTGCAGAAATCGTTACCTCCCGATGTGGTGATTCGGCCGTTTTACGACCGAACCGGGCTCGTCGAGCAGACTGTTTACACGGCCAGCAAGAATCTGATCGAAGGCGGCCTGTTAGTCATTGTGATTCTGTTCCTGTTCCTTCTGCAGATCCGCGCCGGTCTGATCGTGTCTTCCGCCATCCCGTTGTCGATGCTGGCAGCAATCATCGGCATGAATTATTTCAAAGTATCGGCGAATCTGATGAGCCTCGGCGCCATCGATTTCGGGCTCATCGTCGATGGAGCGGTCATCATCATCGAGAACACCGTGCGGCGGCTGGCCGCCCAGCGCCAGCACCTCGGTCGAGCGATGACGCTTGAAGAACGCCTTCGACTGACCCGCGATGCCGCCAGCGAGGTGCTCAAGCCGGCGCTGTTTGGAATGGTCATCATCATCGCCGCGTACATTCCAATTCTCACGTTGGCGGGCATCGAAGGAAAGATGTTCCGTCCGATGGCGGTCACGGTCATTCTCGCGCTGCTGGGTGCCGTGGTGTTGAGCGTCACGCTGATTCCCGCCCTGGCCGCGGCCTTTCTGCGTGATCATGCGCACGAACGCGAGAATCGCGTGCTCGAGGCGCTTCGCCACAGGTACGCCCACGCCCTCGACTATGTCGTCGCGCGGCGAGCAGCTATGACCACCGCGGCGGTGGTGTTTCTCCTGGTCTGTGGACTGTTGTTTACGAGACTCGGATCGGAGTTTCTCCCGGAGCTCGACGAAGGCGCCCTCGCCATCAACCACATGCGCCTGAAGAGCGTCTCGCTGACCGAAGCCGTCCGACAGGCAGAGGTGGTCGAAAAACTGATTGGCGAATTTCCGGAAGTACAAACGACCGTGAGCCGCATCGGTCGACCGGAGATCGCGACGGACCCCATGGGCCCGGACATGGCAGACACTTACGCGCTCCTGAAGCCTCGGTCCGAATGGCGTCCAGGTGTGACTCGCGAGAAACTCGTCGGCGACATCGCGGAGCGACTCGAGAAAATCCCAGGCGTCGCGAGTTCGATTTCGCAGCCCATCAAGTTCCGCATGATGGAGTTGATCGAAGGCGTGGGCGTGCGCTCGGACGTGGCGGTGAAAATTTTTGGTGATGACATGGACGTGCTCATGCGCGAGGCGAATGAGGTCGCCACTGTTGTTCGGAAAGTGCCAGGCGCCGCCGACGTCAAGGTGCAGCAGGTTACCGGACTCCCGGTTCTGCAAGTGAGGATTGACCGCGCCGCCATCGCGCGCTATGGCATCAACGTCGCCGATGTCCAGGAGGTCATTCAGTCGGCGATTGCTGGTACGACGGCAACGAAGGTACTCGAGGGGTTTATGCGCTTTGACTTGGTCGTGCGCTTTCCTCCCGAGGTGCGATCCGACCCGGCAGCGATTGGCAATCTGCTCGTGGCGTCACCCTCCGGTGAGAAGGTGCCGCTCGCTCAGATCGCGCACATCACGAGCGAAGAAGGGCCAGCGGAGATTGCTCGCGAGAATGCACAACGGCGCATCACAGTCGAGGTGAACGTGCGCGGGCGCGACATTGGATCGTTTGTCAACGAAGCGCGCGCCCGTGTCGACGCCGCGGTCAAGCCGCCCGCCGGCTACATGCTCGCCTGGAGCGGGATGTACGAGCACCTCGAGAGCGGGCGACAGCGCCTCATGGTCGTCGTCCCGGTGACCTTCGCCCTTATCTTTCTCCTGCTCTTCACGACGTTCAACTCGTTGAAGCAGGCCGCCCTCGTATTTACTGGAATTCCCTTTGCGATCTCCGGAGGAATTCTGGCGCTGGTCCTGCGCGGGATGCCGTTCTCAATGAGTGCGGGCGTTGGTTTCATCGCACTCTTCGGCGTTGCCGTGCTCAACGGCGTTGTCATGGTGACGTTCATCAACCAGCTTCGCGACCAAGGCCGCTCCGTCGGCGAAGCCATGCGCGAGGGGGCACTGACGCGGTTCCGGCCCGTGCTGATGACGGCCCTGGTGGCGGGTCTCGGCTTTCTGCCGATGGCTCTCTCCCACGGCACGGGTGCGGAGGTGCAGCGGCCGTTGGCGACTGTCGTAATAGGCGGCCTCCTGACGTCCACGATACTCACGCTGCTCCTGCTGCCCATGCTCTATGGATGGTTCGAACGGGAACGGGCGGAGGTGGAACTGTGATGCGGGAAGTGAAGGCTCTCATCCGTCCACAACGTGTTGAGCACGTCGTGGCCGCGTTGCACGACATTGCCGGTTTGCCAGGTGTCACTGTCTCGCCGGTGCACGCCTACTCAGGATCGCGTCCGTCTGGGTCAGCTACCGCGCCTGCGAGCGTGGAGGCGGATTTCATCAAGCTCGAGACCGTCGTCCCAGAGGAGATCGTTGAGACCGTCGTCGTCACCATCGCGCGCGCAGCTCACACGGGCCGCGATGGCGATGGTATCGTCTTCGTCGTTCCAGTTGACCAATTCGTGCGAATCCGAGACATCTCGGGAGCGGATTCACGCGCTCTCTGATTGCGCTGGGTGGCTCGCTCTTCAATTCCAGATCAGCGGCGGGCACTGCTACTCGCGCTCTGGTTGAACATAGGCCTCGCCGCGGCGCTATTTATCAGTGGCGTCATCGCGCAGTCCAGCGGCTTGATTGCGAACGGGCTGGACAACACGTCTGATGCCGTGGTGCACGCCCTCAGCTGCTACGCAACGACACGTGGGACGCAGTGGAAGGTTCGCGCGGCCCGCCTGTCGGGCATCATGCTCATTCTGCTCAGCGCCGGAGTGCTGGTCGACGTGTGGAGACGATTCGTTTCCGGCGCTGAACCGGTGAGCGGCGTCATGATCGGTATGACCATTGCCGCTGCCGGATCAACATGATCTGCCTCAGGGTGTTGCGAGGAGTGCGTCACGAAGATGTCAATTTGCGAGCGGCCTGGACGTTCAGCATCAATGACTTCGTTTCGAACCTCGGCGTCCTCGTGGCCGGGATTGTCATAGCGTGGCGCGGCGACGCGTGGCCGGACTTGGTCGCCGGCGTGGCGATCGCGCTCGTGGCGGCCAGGGGCGGCGTCGGAATCTTGGCGGACGCGCGCCAGTCGAGTCGAGCGTGACGGTCGAGCGTCTAACGGGTTGACATAGGATTCAAGAATGGCAACGCAGCGAGATAAACCCGTACACCTGGGCACTCATGCAAAACTGTTTCGAGGGCTTTCCGATCCGGCACGTTTGAGCCTTCTGCTGCGGCTACGAAACGGTCGATGCTCCGCAGGCGCACTCGCGCGCGACTGCGGCCTGAGTCCATCGAATGCCTCGAACCACCTGCAGTGCCTTCTGGACTGCGGCCTGGTGCACATTGAGGCGCGCGGCCGCCAGAACGTCTATCGCCTCGCAGATCGCCAAGTGCTTCGGCTGCTAGACGCGAGTTCGCGCATTCTGCACGCCCGCGCCGGCGTACTCATCGATGCCTGCCAGAACTATGCGGTGCTTTCGCGGCGGGCGCTCCGGGCATCCGCGACGCGTCCGGGCAATGTAAGGAGAACGGCACGGCGTTCCGCCAGCCCCTCGACCCGCCGGCGCCGCCAGTCTTAGTTCAGGTCATGCGCAGGTGATTGTCCACGCGAGGATAGGTGAGACTCTATGCGTGCAGCGGTCCCTACTTCGCGCTCTTGATCGAGGTGCCTTTTGTCGATTTATCGAGCCGATCGAGCGCGGCTTTTTTCGCATTGAGCCGGATGTGCGAATAGTGCTCCAGCATTCGCCGCGATAGGTGCCCCGTAATCGATTCGACCACGTGATCCGGTTCACCGGCCTCGAGGAGTCTGGTGACCACAGTGTGGCGGAGGTCATGGAAGCGCAGGCCAGGCAGTCCAGCCTCATCACGTAGCGCACGCCACGCCGTATCCCACTTGCTCGCTGGCATGGTGGGGTCAAGCTTGTGATGCTGGTTCGCGCACCACAGATAGTGGTGTGGTTCGGTGTGTCCGAGTATGTCGGCGCGCTTCACCATCCGCTGCACTGCATCAAACGCGGAGTCGTTGAGCGGGATCACCCGTTTGCTGGTTTCGTTCTTGCTCGCTCGGATATGGACGACGCGCTTCTCGGCGTCAAAGTCCTTGCGCCGGACGTGCTTCACTTCCACCCCCCGCATTGAGGTGTTCGCGGCAAGCTGTGCGGCGCACCACACGTGCTCCCACTCGGGATTGGCCTCGGCCGTCTTGAGCAGTCGTTCCTGTTCTTTATTGGTCAACACGCGGCCGATCGGCTCGCCGCCGGATTCGGTGAGCATCTTCACGTCGTCCTCGAGCCGCCGCCACTGCTTGAAACGCTTCAACACCTGGCGCAGGGCGCCAATATCCATGTTGACCGTGCGGTTGCCTGCGCCTTCGAGCCGCCGCTTCGCCTGGAAGCCTTCGATGGTGCGCGGCGTGATTGACGACAGCTTCACGTCGCCCAGAACGCGTTTGACGACCTCGAGACGCTCTCGATCGAATTCGATCGCCCGCTCCGTGTTTGCGGTGGCCTTCTTTGCCTTGAGGTAGTCGTCAACGGCTGCAAACAGCTTGATCGAGTGACCTTGCGGCGGCAGGTGCCCCTGCAGCGCGGCCCGAACGAGCTCTTTCTCGAGCCGCACTGCTTCTTGCCAGTTCGTGGTGGCGTGCGTTGATCCCTCGGGGCAGAGAGGTCGCCGAATCCACACACCGTTAACGACTGTCTGTGTCCAGTAGCGGCGTCCGCGTTTCCAGAGTCCCATGAGCCATCTCCCGTCGAGAACGTCGGTCAGAGTATTGAGGCCGGCGTGCAAGTGGGGTCTCCACGCAAGCCCTGATCACATCGGGCCGTGATCAGATCGTGCTTGCGTCTCGACGAGAGCCTGCCGTTCGTATTCGTCCACGTCCTCAGGCCGGTAGCGCACCGCGCGGCCCATCTTGAGGAACCGCGGGCCGACCCGTTTCAGACGCCAGGATCGCACCGTGAAGCGCGATACGCCCAGGCGAGCTGCAACCTCGACGTCCGTCAGCGTGGTCGTCGCTGAGGGCTTCGTGAACGACTGTTCCGATCCTACATCGTCGTTAGCCTGAAGGTGAGACATGATCCCCTCCACATTTCCACTGCTGCTTCGGTTTCTGAGAGCCGGACGCCGCCACGGTGGCGGCGTCCGGGTTGTGTGTCGTCTAGGAAGCCGCCTCAGTCGCTGCCTCCTCGTACTCGGCGTAGGCCTGCAGCACGAGATCACGCACGCGCTCCTGCGAAGCCGCGTCAGCGATTGGGCGCAGCAGCGCGAAGCTGCGGCGCTCACCGTTGACCGAGTACTGACGCGCGGGGAACGTGACGTTGCGGCCACTGCCGCTGCGGCGCTCCCACACGGCAAACCCGATCAGCTTCAAGCCGTCGAGCACGCCGTCGGTGAAGTGCAGCTCGGCATCCGCGA
Source organism: Gemmatimonadaceae bacterium (assembly GCA_035652495.1). Lineage (GTDB taxonomy): Bacteria > Gemmatimonadota > Gemmatimonadetes > Gemmatimonadales > Gemmatimonadaceae > DASRDS01. The sequence goes on along the minus strand of DASRDS010000129.1, from coordinate 5,964 downwards.
GTTTGCCGGGCGGGTTGGCTTTGTCGTTCGGAACGATCTTGACGACCATGATGTGACCTCCTGAAAAGCTCGCCTCCTCGGCGAGCGGTTAACGCCGACGAGTGAGTGCGAGTCACGCCGCGACCTGGCTGGTTGCTGGGGCTTGAAGCCGCTGCCAGAGCCAGTGCTGCAACGTGTTGAGGCCGACGAGTCCCGGATCCGCCGACAGCAGCGGGTGCTGATGACCGCGGTACTTGCCTCGTTGCCAGGCGAGCTCCATCGCATCCACGAGCACAAGGCGCGCGTGTGCCTTGGCGCGGGACGGATCGAGCGTGATCGGCTCCGCCGCGAAGCTGACGACGTCCGCGAATGTCGCGGCGTGCAGCGTGACCGTCGCTGGTGAGTCCAGCTCGGTAGGAGCCGTGGTGACGAACGCGAAATAGATCCGCGTGTGGTGGCCGATCGTCACCGTGATGTTGGGTGTGAGCGACCGTTCATTCATTGGTGTTCTCCTTTCTTCGAGATTCCCCGCCGCTTCGATAAATGCCCTCCGTGTGAAGTCCCGAGGCCGAGTCAAGGCCGCGCCAGCGGCGAGCGGAGCGAGCGAAGCCTTGACGCGGCTGAGGACTTCCACAGAATGCGAAGGTCGAAGCGGCGGGCATGGGTCACGTCCTCTTCGTGAACTGGCCGCTCTCGTGGAAGCTGAAGTAGCGGCCTTCGTCGCCGACGATCAGGTGATCGAGCAGCGCGATGTCGAGCACGTCGGCGGCGGCACACAGTCGGTGCGTGAGCCGCGCATCGTCGGGACTCGGGGTGGGATCGCCGCTCGGATGGTTGTGGACGACCATCACGCCGGTCGCGCCCGGTGTGAGACACGCGGGCAGGAAGACGTCCGGCAGGGACACTGACGTGCTGTCGCGCGTACCGCGCGAGAGCACATGCCAGGTGAGCAGGCGATGCTTCGTGGAGAGACAGGCGACGCCGAAGACCTCGACGGCCTGATCGGCGATCAGCGGGCCGAGAACGGCCGCCGCGTTCCGTGGGTTGTTGAGCGCCACGGCGGGCACATCGACGACGCGGCCGTCGCTGTTGCGCAGCGAGCGGTAGGCGACGACGAGTTCGCGCACGCGGTGGCCGCGCGGCGAGGCCGATGAAAGGACGGAAGCAGTCATTAGGAACTCCTTTCAGTGCGGGCGTGGCCCTGAGAGCGACGCCCGGGACGCACGACGCCGTCGCCGTGCGCAATCGCAGCCGTTGGTGTTGAGTTCTGCTTGGAGCGGACCGCACCCGAGCCCGATGCGATGCCCTGTCCGAGACAGGTCGTAGAGCGACCAGCTGTGGCGCAGCAGCAGCGCGATGGCGATCAGCCGTGGGTACTGGCTGACGGGCACGCGGGAGACAGGACCGACGAGTCGATCGAATTCGTCAGTGACGTGGAGTTCGTCGAGGAGGGTGTTGACGAGCCGACGCGTCCACGGGAGATCGTGTGCGTCCTCCGCCATCTCTTGAAGGACAGCGAGGCGGTGACGCTCTCTCCAGTGTCGAGCCTCGACGCGCTCAGGCGTCCAGGTGCGTGGTTGTGGTTTCGTGACTCGTTGGCGGGCGGATCCGTCGCGCATGGCAGACACCTCCGGCAGAGCGCCTGGCTCTGGGAGCGAAGGCGGCCACCTTGCGCGACGGTCTGTCGCGAGGGGCGGGTGATGGACGTGGCGTGGCGCCAGCGTCCGCTGTGACGTGGGTGAGGCCGCGGGCTGAGCCCTGACGGCGAATGACCGGGCCTAGTGGACCGTGGTCAGGAGGCGGCTGGCGGCGCGATCGAGGTTGAAGCGGCCGTCCTGCCAGGGAGTGCGCTGACTCAAACGCGTGAGCCCTTGCACGTAGCCCCAGACAGAACGGGGATTCGACTCGAACGTCTCCGCGAGCGTGTACGCCTCTCCAGCCTGCTTCTGCGACAGATCCAGTCGCTGCACGGCTGTCTCTTCTACCGCCTGACGAGTCGATCCGAGCTCCTGGGACTGCGCCCGCAGGAGTACGAGCCGATCGTCGGCGACGTCTGCATCCAGGGCGGAGCGCACGCTCTCGAGAGAGGTCGTCCACTCGTCTTGAATCGACGTTCCCACGTGTCGGCGCCGGAAGCCGACGACGTGCTTGAAGCCCCAGATGATGTGATTCCCGCACACGGCGCGGAACAGGAACACATCCAGGGTGAGGGCGGCGGCACCGACGTCGCTGTTCCGGAGAATGAATCCGCGGAACAAGCCAGCGTGCGACGTGTCGGTGGGGTCGTCGAGATCGCGGTTGCCGTCCACGAGGAACAGGAACATGTCTCGATCTCCCAGGTAGGCGCCTGACGGTACCCGTTCAGCGCCGAATACGCCGTCCTTGTAGCCGAGCGGCAAGGACCAGGCCGGATGCTGGGCCATGAGGTCGAGCACCCGAGCGGTCAGCTCGTCATGGTGCACACGCGCGTACCTCGGGGAGGTGACGGCGTGCACGGTCCACGGATCGTCGCGATCGAGGAGCAGTTGATGCTGCTCACGACGTTGACGGTGCAGCCCGTAGTTGATCGCATCCGAGGCGATCACGGCGGGCAGCGTTCGGAGGTACTTCGGCGGCGCCCCGGCTATGCCGGCGAGTTGCTCGAAGCTCCAATTCGTGAGGGCGGCCTGGCGACCTGACGCGTCACGTAGCGCGAGCGCGTCAGCCCCGACTGCTTCTGTCCTGACGGTGACGGTCTCGATGGTGCGCTCTTCGGTGCGGATGCGCCGTGCGCGGGCCGCCTCGTAGAGAGCGTGAACACTGGCGTACCGTTCGTCCGGTGGGCGTGACGCCCATTCCCGATGAGCCGTGTACGCGTTGACAGCAGACACACTTATTCCGTTCATTGGAGTGCTCCTTTCTGCGTGCCCTGGGGGCGACGAGGTGGAACGAAGCCTCACGCCGGGCGGCGTGAGGGGGTGGTCAGGACGACCACAGCGAGAGAGACCCGGGATCTCCGCGTGTTTTTCGAAGCCGGTGCGATGTCAGACCGGGCGACGGAGATCCAATCCGTTCTCAGTTGTGATCCACCTCCGGAGCAGGAGCGGCAGCCGACTGCCTGTCGGACACGATGTACTCTCGGCGCAGCACGAACGGCCCGTGTTTCAGGGTCACGAGCGCTCCGATGATGACGATGCTCGGCACTCCCTGATGACGCTTCGACAACAGCAGATGATGACGGAGGACCGTGTGGGCTTCGGGTAGGCGCTCCTGAATCTCTCGGATGGCCGCCCATTCGTCGGCCGAGGCCATGACGGCGTGGGCGCTGCGGGCCACGACATCGGCCGGGGTGACGACAACATCTGCTGAACCCGTGACCTGCCGGATGAACCTTTGGAGCCTCTGAGCGCCGTCGTGCACATAGACGGGCCGCGTATCGACGGCCGCGAACACCTGGTCACTGATTCGCGCGATGGCTTCGGCCATCGGCAGGACTCCGGCTGCGTGCCGCGCCTTCTCTTCCTCAGTTCCGTTGTTGCTGATCCACTCGGCGATGAATTGCTTCTTCTCCTCGTGCAGGGCTGCCTGCGCGATCTGATCCTGCCGGACCTGCTCCTGGTAAGCGCGCCGGTCTGCGCGGAATCGACGGTGCGCCTCCGGCGGCACATCTTTGGCGAGGCCCTGATCGATCGACACGTCGAACAGCACGCCTCCGCGGTCGGTAATCACGTAGCAGCTCTTCGGAGTCGGGGGCGGGTGTGACGCTGCCCGCATGCCCTTGTCGGCCAGGAACGCTTCGGCGACGCTCTGCCGCCGCGCGCGGTCGTCGTCTGCGCGCTTCGTGCGCACGGCCGTGCGCTGGCTGAAGTAGGCGGCCTCGAGTTCGTGATTCTTGGCGGCGGCACGATACAGCTCTTCGACCGTCGGGGGTACGTCGTATACCGGCGCGGAGTCGATGCGCACGATACCCGTCGTGTCCATCTCGAAGCGCGGTCTGAGTTTGAGTCGGGCAACGCCTTGTTTGTCAACGGACACAAGGTGCAGGCGGTTGGCCGGGACCTGCAGCGCGATCTGCTGGAGCGAACGACCGTCGCCGCCTGAAAGAAGTGACGCCTTTCTGCCGTCCTCCGACAGGAGGAAGCTCGCGGTCGCGGAGAGCGTGCGCGCAGCGTCGGCACTCGGCGGTGACGCCACTGAGGTGGAACCAGCTTGCCTATCGACGAAGCGCGTCACGGTTTCCATAACAGCGTCCTTTCCGCGAGACGTCGACCGCACGGCCGACGGAGATCATCCGTCGCGTGAGAACCGCGGCCCCGGGCGGCGGGGCTGAGCCCGCACCGCCCGGGTACCTCTCTGGTCGATCAGGCATGCTCCTCGGAGCGTTCGTACGCGTCCAGGATGCTCTGCTTGATCGCCTCCTGCGCGCTGGCGTCCCCGTTCGCGGGACGCAGCAGTGCGAAGCTCCGGCGTTCCCCGTTTACGGAGTACTGCCGGGCCGGGAACGTCACGTTTCTCCCTCCAGCGCGACGTTCCCATACTGCGAAGCCGACCAGTTTCATCCCGCTGAGCGGGCCTGATTCGGCTCCAAACATCACCTCCGCGTCAGCGAGCTTCCCTGCGGGAGAACCCTGCTGATTCGGGATGATCGACACGGACACAACGACTTCGCCTTTTGACTTGGACATGGTTGTCTCCAAGACTGCCGTAGGCCTGAGACCGCTTGGCAGTGGCTGGTTCGAGCAGGTCCTGAGGACGCAGTCGAACAGGGGTGGGACGCACGGCCCTGGGAGCGCGTGCGTGGTGACGGGAAGATTCATACATACAACCATGTGCCTTGACAGTCAATAGGAGATTTCAACTTTTGTTATTGCTGAGATACGAGCATACGCATGGTGGAGTCAGAGGAGACCACCCTGGGGCTCGCGCCCATACCTCCTCGCGTTCATAACCTTCTGTCGCAGCTCGCGTTCCGACCACGGCGGCGCGCATCGCGCGTTCCACTCGCTCAGCGCGCGCAGCGCCTCGTCGTCTGAGAGATCAAATCCGCGCACGATTCGACAGCAAACTTGAAACGTCCGCAGATCGCCCTGCTGTCCGGCGACAGCGGGATCGACGCACTGGAGAAACGCGCGTGCGCGCTCCACCGAGCGCGTGGGCGGTAACGGTCGCCGCGCCTTTGTCATGCTCGATGGCGTTGTCCCGGCGCCGACGGCTGGCAGATCCCTCGCCACGAAGACGTCTCGCCAGTGGAGGTACTCGATGCCGACACGAACCGATGGCTGTCGCTTGTGATTGAAAAGTCCCGGCAGCCTCGTGGTCTGCGTGCACGACGTTGCGGCCCGATCCGTGAGCAGCTCGCGAGCGAGCTGCTTCTGCAGCTGCTCGACTCGGGACGGCGCGATGTCCCGGACGCGCCACAGCACGTGGAGCCGCCCAGGCGACGAATGCAGCACGTACGACGGCGGCGGCAGATCCGGTCGCGTGGACAGGGTGGCGAGGAGTCCTGGACCGTCGAGGTCCTCCTCGAGGAACAGATGCCGCACATGCGCGACGGCCTCGCGCGCGCGCGATCGGCCGGGCCGGTAGGCATTTACGCCGACATACACATTCCAGCCGTGTGCGTTCATGTGACGAAGCCACGCCTGAAAGCGGTCGCTGATCGCTGATGCGACAGGCACAATCCGCTGCATGACCTGGCCCGTGCGATAGGTCTTCAGCAGCACGCCTATCGAGTCGTCGGGAGCGAAGGCTGCTTGGATGAACCGAACCGGGGCGCACTGGTCGATCGATACCACCTCGTCACTCCTTCGTGAGCGCGACCGATCCAGTGAACGGGAACGGGCAATCGACACCTGTGATGCTGCCCTGAATGCTTCGAGCCTCGGCGGTGGCGAAACTCCCGAATGTCCCACGACATCCGCGGGGGGAGTCGTACTCGCCCTGGGTGCTGATCTGGGCCGGCGGCGTGTTGCCCGGAATCATCGACGTCGATGACGTCAGGGTGAT
>DASRDS010000128.1:0-6640 GCA_035652495.1 Gemmatimonadaceae bacterium | reverse complement strand
GTCGCCGGAGACTATGCCCGCCGATGAGTCGAGCGACGGCTGCAGGCGAATGTCCTTGGCGTTCGCCGCCGGACGCGCGGTCTCGAGCGCCGATTCGATGACGGACAGCAGATTTACCCGCTGAATCTCGATGCGCATCTTGCCGGACGCGATGCGACTCATGTCCAGCAGATCTTCCACGAGTTGCGACTGCAACCGCACGTTGCGCTCGATGGCCGTCAAAGCTCGGGTGATCTCGGAGCCATCCATCGGCGTGGTGCGCATGAGCTGCGCCCACCCGAGCATCGCGTTGAGCGGCGTGCGCAGCTCATGCGACAGCGTCGCCAAAAACTCGTCCTTGCTGCGATTGGCGCGTTCGGCCGCCATGCGCGCCGCCCGTTCGCTTTCCATCAACTGATCCCGCTCGGCCTCGGCCTCGCGCCGATCGGAGATGTCACGGGCGATTTTGGACGCACCGATCACCCGACCCTCGGCGTCCCGGATCGGCGAGATCGTCAACGAGACCGGAATCTCACGTCCGTCCTTGGCGACGCGAATCGTATCGAAGTGATCCACGCGTTCGCCGCGCCGCAATGCCGCGAGGATCTTATCTTCCTCGGCGCGGCGAGTCTGGGGAATGATCGTCAGTATCGATCGCCCGATCATCTCCGCGGCCGTGTATCCAAAGATACGCTCAGCCGCGCGATTCCAACTGGTGACGATACCGTTCAAGTCTTTGCTGACGATCGCGTCGTCAGAGGACTCCACAATCGCCGCCAGCCGAGCCCGAGCCTCGTCACTCACGTCTGTAGATAAGTGGGTCTCAGGCAAAGCGGCAAGTTGGCTCGACAATAAGAGCTATAAGGTTGAAAACGATGAGCAGCGTGAACACGATGCCGGTGAGGATGCCTGCTATAGACAAGTATCGTGCCACCCCGTCGCCACCGACCTGCGCTGTGACGAGTTGCCGGGCCGTCCCCAGCGCGACGATCGCGATGATCAGCGTGACCACGGTCACGATCGTCGCCGTGATTCGGGCGCCGCCCGCGCCGGCGAAGTTGAGCGGATCCATGTTCGGGTAGCACGCGTGGGCCACCATGGCGTAGCCAATGATGAGCTGAAGGCTCCAGGCCAATGGAGCGCCAAGAAACGCGTACCAGATCTTACCGTCTACGTGATCCATCGTGGCGCCAGGTAGAAGGACGCGAACACGAACAGCCACACGATATCGACGAAGTGCCAATACATCCCCGCCAGGGTCACCGCCCGATGCCGTTCCGGCGTGAACTTCTGGAAGGACGTCCAGACCAGGACGGCGAGAATCATGAGCAGTCCGAGAATGACGTGCGCGCCGTGGAATCCCGTGACGGTGTAGAAGAAAGATCCAAAGGCGTGCGACTGCGGGGTAAATGGCAGGCCATGCCACTCGATCCCCTGGATGATGATGAACGCGAGACCCAGCAAGAAGGCGAGCCTCGTACCGGTCTTGAAGCGCGACATGCTGCCCAGCTTCAATCCGCGTTCGCCCCAGATGTAGGCGAAGCTCGAGAGAATCAGCAGGATCGTGTTCGGCACCACGAGCGAGAGCGGGAGCGGCCCCGACGGCGGCCAGGCCGCTCGTGACTGCGATGCCACGTAGTAGTTGGAGAAGAGCAGATACGCGAACAGCGCCGCCTCGGTGGCGATCATCCACGTCATGGCCAAGCGACCCGGTCGGAGCGAGCCCTTGTCCTCCTCCGGCGTCGATGGCCAGAGCCAACCCGCGAACGAAACGACGAGCAGAATGACGCCGACGATCGCGAGCCACGCGACCCCAAACACGAGACCGTAGAAGATCGCCAGCATCTCGGCCGCGACGCAGAACGGATACAGCGTGTCCTCCGGCATGCGCTGGACAACGGGATCCTCGGCCGAGAGCGGCGTGGTCGCCAGCGTATCGCGTCCGCGATCGAGAACGGGACCCTCGAAGACAATGCTGCGCTCCGACGCCGGAAGATAGGCGCGCTCCCACAGTGGATCGCGGCTCCGAACCGTCGGAATCACCGCGAAGTTGTACGGCGGCGGCGGCGAATCCACCGCCCACTCGAGCGTGGCGCCGTTCCATGGATTCGGGCCCGCCTTGATCCCCCTTCGCAGGCTCACGAACCAATTCACGATAAAGATCAACAGACCGGCGGCAAACAAGAACGCGCCGATGCTCGTCAGCATGTTGACGGTATCCCAGCCAGCGCTCGCGGGATACACATAGATGCGGCGCGGCATGCCGAGAATGCCGGCGATATGCATGGGGAAAAACGCCAGATTCATCCCGACGAACATCGTCCAAAAATTCCACTGTCCCAGTCGCTCGTCCAACAAGCGGCCGGTAATCTTTGGCCCCCAGTAGTAGAAGCCAGCCATGACGCCAAAGACGTTGATCCCAACAAGTACATAGTGCAGATGGGCGACGACGAAGTAACTGTCAGTCACCTGCCAGTCGTATGGCACGGCCGCGGTCACCACACCGGACACACCGCCGATGACAAACAGCACGATGAAGCCAAGCGAGAACAGCATCGGTGTCTTAAAAACCGGCCGCCCGAGCCACACGGTCGCGATCCAAGCGAACACCGCGATCGCCGAAGGAATCGCGATGATGTTGCTCGCGCCACTATAGAAAGACGCGGCCAGCATCGGCAGCCCGGTGGCGAACATATGATGCACCCAGACGCCGAACCCGATGATCCCGGTCGCGATCGATGAAATCGCCACGGCGGTATACCCGACAATCGGACGCCGTGAAAACACCGGGATGATGTCCGAGATCATGCCCATCGCCGGCAGCACGACCACGTACACCCACGGGTGCCCGAAAATCCAGAAGAGATGCTGCCAGAGGAGCGGACTGCCGCCCGCGGTGGCATCGTAGAAGTGGAACCCGAAGCGCCGCTCCAGATACAGGAACACGCACGCCGCGCTCAACGCCGGCAGCGCGAAGATGATCGAGAACGAGGCCGTCATCGTGCCGTACATGAAGACCGGCATGCGATTGAGCGACATGCCCGGCGCGCGCATCGACATGATCGTGCCGATGAAGTTGATCGCGCCGACGGTCGTCGAGATCGTCAGGAAGATCAATCCCAGCGCGTAGAAATCCATGTTGAGCGCGCCGTTGTACAGGTGCAGCGAGTACGGCGCATAGCCGAACCACCCGTCGTTCGGCGCCTGACCGAGGAACGGACTCGTATAGAGGAAGATCCCCGAGGCGAGATACGTCCAGTAGGACAGCGCGTTGACCCGCGGATACGCCATATCGCGCGCGCCGATCAAGAGCGGCCAGATATAGTTGCTGAAGCCCGAGAGGATGGGCGACGCGTACCACAGGATCATCGTCAGCCCGTGCATCGTGAAGAGCTGATCGTACGCCTCGGGCGTGAGCACGTGCTGCCCGGGGGACGCGAGCTGGATGCGCATCGCGAGCGCTTCGACGCCGCCGATCACGAGGAACGCGAGCGCGGTCACGAGATAGCGCTTGCCGATGGTCTTGTGATCGACCGACGCCAGATGGCCGTAGAGATTCGGGGGCGTCTCCCAGATGCGCTTCAGCTCCTCGACCGGCGCTTCCGTGACGGGCCTGATGACCGGTGCAGCCATGGCGAGCGTCTCCTACTGCAGCGAGCGAAGGTAGGCGATGAGGGGCGCCAGATCGCGCGGCGCCACCGCCATGTTGGGCATGTCCGATCCAGGCTTGATGCCCTGCGCGCCCGTGATCCATCCCGCGAGCCCGCCCTCGGTATTCTCGATAGCGCCGGCGGCCAACATCCGGCGCGACGCGATATGCGTGAGATCCGGGCCGACCCCGCCACCCGCGCTCGTGCCGCGGATCGTGTGACAGGTGCCGCACCCCGCCTTCGCGAAGGTCGCGAACCCGGTCGACATCGCTTCCGCTGGCGCGGGTGCCGGTCGTCGCTGTTGTTGCAGCCAGCTATGGTAGGCATCCGGCGATTCGGCGACCACCGTCACCCGCATATTCGCGTGCTGTGTCCCGCAGTATTCGCCGCACGGGCCCATGTACACGCCTGGCTTTTTCGCCTCGAGCCACAGCGTGTTGTGCTCGCCCGGAATGAGATCGACTTTGCCGGCGAGCGCCGGAACCCAGAAACTGTGAATGACATCGCCCGTGGCGAGCGAGAACCGCACCGGCTCGCCCACGGGGATATGAATCTCGTTCGCCGTCGTGAACTGATCTTGCGGTAGCGAATCGTGATACGTCACCTCCCACCACCATTGATGACCGGTGACGTCGATGAGCGCGGCATAGGACGCGCCGCCCGGCGGCGCGCCGACGGCGTTGATCGTGCCAATCGTCAGGAGAAACGAGACCGTGAGGATGATGACCGGGACCACGATGCCACCGATCGTGATCCACCGCATCTCGCCGGGCGTCTCGACGCCATCGTGTTCGATCGGCCGGCGGCGCAGGGCGGCGGCCAGCACCAAGACGATGATGACGGCAACGACCACCAACGAGACAATGAGCAGGAACCAGCCGAGGGCGGCCTCACTCGACCCGTTGACGCCCGCGTTCGAGAGGGTCGATGTGTTCATGTTGGCGGATGATCCTCTGGCGGCGGCTTGTCCGGCTCCTGCGGCGTGTTCAGCGTCCGGATATACGTGATCAGTTTCCAGATCTGATCCGACGAGAGTTTGGCGCCCCACGTCGGCATGCCCGCCGGCCGGCCTTCGAAGATCGTGGCGTAGAGTTGGGTGTCGGTGCCACCGTACGTGAACTGGCCCGTGCGCAGACTCGGTCCCATCCCGCCGCCGGCGCGTCCGCCATGACATCCCGAGCAGTTGTACTGCACGAACAGCTGGCGACCTTCGGCGGCCGCGCTCGGGTTGTTCATGTACGGGTTGCGCAGGTCACCGTACTTCACGACCGGGTGATTGCCTGGTATGACACCGGGGTCCGCCGCGAGTGCCCCGGCACTGGTCTGCACCGTCGGCGCCGGACCGGCTTCGTTCTGGCGCAGCACCTCTTGACCAGACGGCTTACACGCAGCCGCAATCGCCAGAATCGTAATAGCGCACGTCACACGCATGGCACACCGTACCGTTTGAGAATGCGCTGGATGTCAGCTTTTCTCGCAACAAGCGCGCGATCAAGTCGCTGACGTAAAGCGGTGGAATCTTTGTTGACGCCGACAGCGATGTCGTACACAAACGGAATGCCGGGCAACGCGTCAGCCGTCGTAACCGGCGTCACCACCAGTGGCGTCGAAGCGTGTCGTGCGTAATAGCCAGCGAGCGGCCCCCAGGCTATCGCGACGTCAACGTCGTCCTTCGCGACGGCAGTAATGAGCTTTGACGGCGGACTCTCGTCGGAGTAGTTCCCGTAGATGCTGTACCCGACAACGTTCCGTATGATGTGTCGCTTCGCCAGAGCGACGGCCGGTGGCAGCCCGTTGTAGTCCGCGCCGATAACATGAATGCCCACGCGCAATGAACGGAGACGCGGATCGTCGAACGAAGTAATAGGCGTGCCGCGCGTGACGAAGACATAGGTCGAGCGATAATAAGGAGCGGTCGTAGCGATGGGTCCGGCGTCAGGCGTGATGCCGATGACCACATCACACAACCCGGCCCGAACCGTGTGACGCAGAAACCCGCGCCGCTGCGCCCACCACGTGTACGCGACTTTCTCGTGCAGCTCATCGGCGAGCACCGCGGCGATCTTGTTCTCGAACCCGTCGAGCGCACGATTCGAGAACGGCATGTTGTTCGGATCGGCGCACACGCGGAGCGCCAGCAACGACGCCAAGAAGATCATAGCCCGAACACGTAGAGTGTTCCCCCTGGCGCCGTGTACTTCGGGAGATCCGGCACCGCCCCGGTCGCGCCGAGCGCGGCGGTCGGATCATCGGCCGAGAGCCCGAGCGCGATGGCGCCGGCCCATCCGCCGATCCCGGAGTACACCGCGACGTACTGCTTGCCGTCCGGCCCTTTGAACGTCATCGGATTCCCGATAATCCCGGACCCGGTCTTGAATGTCCACAGCACCTTACCGGTCTTCGCGTCCACGGCCTTGAACCACCCATCCATAGTCCCGTAGAACACGAGGTCACTCGCCGTGACCACCGGCCCACTCCACACGGGGAATCGCTCGGTGACGCCCCACACTTTCTTCCCGTTCGCAGGGTCCCACGCCAAAAACTCACCGCGCGCGTTCCACCCCTTTGGCCCGGCGTACATATGGACGTCCGCGCCCAGATACGGCGTGCCCTCGATGTACCCGGCTTTGAACCCCGCGTAGTCCATGCAGAGATCGGTCGACGGCGTGTAGAAGAGCTGCGTCTTTGGGGAGAACCCGGCCGGCTGCTGGTCGCGCGCACCCGTCGACGAGGGGCAGATGTCTTTGGTATTCACGCCCTGATGCGTCTGCTTCTCGGCGACGCGATCGGGCAGTCCGGTCTTGAGGTCGACGCTTTTCGCCCAATTGATGTCCTGGAACGGCTGCGCCACGAGCACCTGGCCGGTTTGCCGGTCGATCGTGTACGCGAAGCCGTTGCGATCAAAGTGCACGACGACTTTCTTCGGCTGGCCGCCGACCGTGATGTCGACCGGAATCGCTTCATTGATGCCGTCGTAATCCCACGAATCGTGCGGCGTCATCTGGTACGCC
>DASRDS010000127.1:0-41119 GCA_035652495.1 Gemmatimonadaceae bacterium | reverse complement strand
GTCTGGTACGCGATCCACGCCCTCGGCTTGCGCCCTTGAGCCCCTGCTGTACTTTTCGTTACGAAATGCGGGAGTAGCTCAGTTGGTAGAGCACAACCTTGCCAAGGTTGGGGTCGCGGGTTCAAGTCCCGTCTCCCGCTTTGAGTGGACAACAACTTACGGGTCCGGAGCCGGTCGGCTTCCGGACCCGTTGCACCAAAGGGGGCACCATGGCCTCGACGAGTGAAGGCATCAAGGCCGCCCTGGCTTTCGCCGCCGAAGCATTGCGAGGTGATGTGATCTATCCGCTGCCGCACGCGGCGGCGTGAGATCGAAAAACGCCGTAAGCAGGGCACAACCTTGCCACTCCACGTTTGGTCGTCGGCGCGATTCACTTTTGCGCTTCCCCCGAATCATCGATTCCCGGTGTCGAGGATCGCGCTGCTCACGGACCGCGTCCAGCGGGAGGAGCTCGTCGCCCCTGGCCATCTTCACGAGCCCGATCGCATCGAAAGGCTCGCGCTCGCTCGGGTGCACGGTAGCGAGTACATCGCGCGGTTCGCGGCCGGTCGATTGTCCGAATGCGAGCAGCGGCGTCTAGGACTGCCTTGGTCTCCGGGGCTCGTCGAACGAACCTATCGCACGATCGGTGGGACGGTGGCCGCGGCGTCGTGTGCGCTGGAACATGGCGTGGCCATGAACCTGGGCGGCGGGACGCACCATGCGTTCAGCGATCATGGCGAAGGGTTCTGCGTGTTCAACGACGTAGCCGTTGCGATTCGCAGCTTGCAGGAAGGGGGCAGAATCCGCCGGGCGGTTGTGATCGATCTCGATGTGCATCAGGGCAACGGGACTCACGCGATCTTCGCGGGCGATTCCACGGTCACAACCCTGAGTCTCCACGGCCAGAACAACTATCCGCTGCGGCGTGTGGCCGGATCGCTCGACGTCGAGTTCGAGGATCAGACGGGCGATGACGAGTACGTCGAGCGGCTCGTATCCGCTCTCTCGTGGACCTTGAAGCGCGCCGGTGCCGACCTCGCGTTCTTCATTGCCGGCGCGGATCCGCATGCGAACGATCGGTTCGGGCGGCTGTCGATGACCTTTGAGGGACTCGCGCAACGGGACGCGCTCGTTGTTGCCGCTTGCGCCGCTGCCGGGGTGCCGATATGTGTCGTGACCGGCGGAGGGTATGGTCGGCACATAGAGGATTCGGTGGCCGTGCACGCGAACACGGTGCGCGTACTGCGCCTCTTCGTCGACGGACGAGCCAGCGTCAGCTGAAGAGACGATTGAAAGACGGGAGGCAGACGAGGCACGATGAGATTCGCGGCCTCATTCCCTCGGAGAACACGAGATGCCGCGAGCGTGGCGTCGAATTCTCGGTGTCGCGATCGGCGTGCTGTTTCTCGCCTTGGCGTTCGTCCTGGCGCTCCTCACGCCGTATTGGCTCGCTCGCTGGGTCGAGGCGACCAGTCTGCTTGGTATCGCGGCGGTGCTCGTCTTTGCGCTGGTTGCCGGTGTGGGTCTCAGGTTCGCGACGCGACGGCGGTGGAGTAGTCTCGCGGTCCTGACCGCGGGGTTCGCGACGTGGGTCTATGTGGTGCTGGTGCAGCCCATCGGGCACGTTGCGCCGGTCGTGCCGTTTGAGAACACGCGATATTGGCGGCTGTCAACTGGATCGCGGATCGCGTACAGCGAATTCGATCCGCCGGCGGGCGTCGCCGTGCGACCGGTGGCGTGCAAAGGCGACTCGGCTGCGCTTCCAGCGGACCTCGCGGCCGCGGCCAAGGAGCCGAACCTCGGGCTCAATCCGTACGTGCTGCAGGAGATCGCGCCGGAGACCGAGGATTCGTCGGAGGATCCGCATGCGGCGCTTCGACAGAATGCGACGCCCGCCATTCTGCTCTATCCCGAGTGCAATTATCTGTCCTGGGATGGGGCGCTCGAGTATCGCCGCACCTTCCCGCATCTCCGGATTTTCTACTTTCCGCACGCGGGACACTACATCCAGTTCGAGCAGGCCGAGTTGCCGCATCGAGTGATGCGAGCATTCTTGCTCGATGAGCCAGATGCGATGCCGCCTGACACGGTGGACGCCGATCCTCGGCTAGGGAATAAACCAACCTAGCGCCACGATGGCGTAGATCACGTCGGCGATCGCCGGTCTGATGAACGCCAAGCCGATTCCCAGGAGATACCCAACGAGCGACAGTCGGCCTTTCATGTGGCGTGCGCGTTCGCGTGGGCCCGGTTGCTCGATCGCACGCCGCGCTATGAGCGTGCGTTCCAAGATCAGCCACGCGAGACCGCAGAGAAGGAAGATCGCGCCGTATGTCGCGGTGGCTTCCTTCGAGGTGGGCCGCGTCGCGACCCATGCGGTGGCGAGGGGGACCAATGAGAGCCAGAAGAGCAGATGCATGTTGGCCCAGAGCACCACGCCGTCGATGCGCGTGACCGCATCGAGCAGGTGGTGGTGATTGTTCCAATAGATGGCGACGAAAATGAAGCTGACGACGTAGGTCAGCAGATGCGGCGCGAGCTCGCGGTAGGCCGACAGCCCGCCGCTCGTCGGCACCTTCAACTCCAACACCATGATGGTGATGATGACGGCGATCACACCGTCCGAGAACGCTTCGAGACGGTTCTTGTTCATGGGCTCAATGTATCGGTCAGACACTGAGGCACATCAGGGCTTTGCGGCGCGAACTGTTTAGGTCTTTCTGGCCGATGCGGGCTGTTCTAGACAGGAGTTCCCCTCGCAGCGGGCCGATCAATCCCTAAAGTGATCGACCTCACATTGCCCCTCGCGCTGCTCGCACACCTTCCATGGCATGCGAAGCATATGGATCTGCCTTGCGCCATGCGCACTGACCGCGGCGGTCATCTCGTGCGGTCCCAGCACGACCACTCCTAGTGCCGATCCGATGGTGGCGACGGGAAGTGCTGATTACGCGATTAATCCCAACGCCGACACGCTGCCCTTGCTCGTATGCCATAATCAGGAACAGACCTTCTCCGGCTCGAAGACTATCGGGGCTTCTGGTGGCAAGGTTGAGTTTGGGCCCAACAGCCTGACGATTCCCGCCGGCGCGCTCGCGAACGCGACGGTCATCTCCGCGCGGACCGTTCCGGGCGACACGCTCGCCGTGGATCTCGAGCCGCATGGGCTGCAGTTCGCCGCGCCGGTCACGCTCGTGCTCAACTATCACCAGTGCAATGCATCGCCGGATCTTGCGGTCGGTATTCTCTATACCGACTCGACACTCACCAAGTTACTGAGCGTCGTTCCTTCCGAAGATCACTATAACAAGTGGATGGTGGTCGGCACGCTCCAGCATTTTTCGGTGTACGCCACGGCGGAGGCGCGTAAGCCTCGATAGCGGATACGTGTCACGATCGTGACGGTCGACGCGCAAGGCAAGATCAAGACGGCCCAGCTCAATTTCTGGATGCAGGCGACCGTGTAGCGCCCACGCTGCCCCCGCACCACTCGACGATGGTTCGGGCGAGCGTTTTCGTGCAGGTCATGAGCTCCGACACCGGTACGAATTCATCCGTGGTGTGCGCGACCGCCGCACTGCCGGGACCGTACATGACGGTCGGGATGTCGGCGTGGCGCGTGAAGAGTCGCAGATCCGCGCCGAAGGTGATGCCGCGAATCGCCGGGCGATTGCCGGCGACGGCGGCATGGCACTGGCCGACCGTCTCGACGATCGGCGCATCGCTCGGCGTCTCGCCGGACTCGAACTGACCCTCGAACCACTCGAGCCGCGGCGGATGCATGCGAAGCCACGGATCCTGCTCGGCGTGCGCGCGCAGAGCGTACGCGAGCAACGCGCGGCCGTCCGCGGCATCCTCACCCGGGAAGAGGCCGAAGCGTCCTTCGGCCACGAGGCTGTCGGGCACCGTGGAATGCCAGCTGCCAGCGCGCACGGTGCCGATACTGATCGGCGCGATGTTGGTCGGATCGGCGTAGAGCGGATGCCGATGCGCCGCGTGGCGGTCGCGGTTCAGTTGCTCGATCAGCGCGAAGATGGGCAGGAACGCTTCGATCGCGCTCACGCCGCTTGGCTTCATGCAGGCGTGCGCGGCCCGGCCCTCGAGCGTGATCCGAAACGTGAGCGCGCCGGACTGAACGGGACAGAGCGCCAGCTCAGTCGGCTCCATGATGATGCATCCGTCGGCACGGTACCCCTCGACGATGGTCGTCAGTGTACCGATGCCGCCGGATTCTTCGCCGATCACGCTCTCGAGAATGACGTCGCCGGCCGGCTGGAAGCCGATGGACTTGAGCGCACGGACAGCGTAGAGAGCGGCCGTCAGCCCGGCTTTCATGTCGCATGACCCGCGTCCGTAGAGTCGATCGCCGACGGTATCGCCCGTCCATGGATCGTGAGTCCAGAGGGCGAGATCGCCGGTCGGCACGACGTCCATGTGCCCGTTCAAAATCAGCGACCGCCCGCCTCCGGTGCCGCGCCAGCGCCCGACGACGTTCAGCCGGTCGCGGAACGCTACGCCGTCGTCCGAGAACGCCGGATGGTGCGCGAGCTTCTCTCGCGTGGAGGGGACGATCGTGGTCTCGAGCCCCGTGGCCTCGTATTCCGTCGCGATCGCGCGCTGGGCGCCTTGCTCGCGGCCGGACAGGCTCGGGAAATGGACGAGACTTTGCAGCGTCCGGAGGAGCCGCGGGCCCGCCGATTCGACGGCGGCATCGATGTGCATGGTCAGCCGAAAAAACGTCGGGGATTGTCGACGGTGATCGTGCGAAGCTCAAGATCGGTGACCCCGATCTGCTTCAGGTACGGAATGGTCTTGTGCGTGTTGAACAGCATGCCGTCGGGATTCACTTTTTCCAGCGTTTCCATGGTACCCGTCGGTGCCATCGACACGCCGAAATACCAATCGTTCGACAGGAAGATCTGCCGGACGAATCCCGCGTCGATGAGCCGCTTGATATTTTGGGCGCGTTGTTGCCACGACAGCGTTTTCGACGCCGGGTCGGTCGCGGCGCCCCACCAGATATGATCCATGCCGATCGTGTAGCCGCGTTTGACGAGACCGGTGAGATAGTCCATATCGTCGGTGTCGTCGCAGTGGCCGAGGCAGACCTTGGCGGGATCCAGCTTCTCGGACTCGAAGATGTCGGCCTGCTTTTCCCCGATGCGTTTGGGGGCGAACGTATGCGTGGTGACCGGGACCCCGGTCGCCTTGCTCGTTCTCGCGGCCGCGCGAAGGGCCCGTTCGATAAACGGAGTGACGCCGTCCGCGTCGGTCGCGACCTTGATGACGCCCGGTTTGATGCCCGTGCCCGAGATGCCACGTTCAATTTCGAGTGTGAAGAACGCGGCGAGCTCATCGACCGTGCGGGCTTCCATCGACAACGAGGGCTTGAGCCAATGGCCGGTGCAGGCAACGATGTTGACGCCGGATTTTCGGGACACCTCCTCGAGGAGGCGAACGTCGCGGCCCAGGTCCGCGGGCGTGACATCGACAATCGTGTCCACGCCCTCGGCGTGCAGGGCCCTCAGCTTACCCACGACGTGGTCGATGAACTGGGCTCGTCCGCCGAAGAATTCCGGCCAGACCTCCCAGAAGCCGGCCGAGCTGGGGCAGACGTGTTCGTGGGGGAGCGTGAAGCCGAGCTTCGCCGCGTCGACCGGTCCGCGCACGGTCTGCACGATACCCGGCTGCTGGCGTAGGACCGCGGGAATTGCCAGAGCCACGCTGGCCCCGGCAACTTGGGTGACGAACTCACGTCGATTGAGCATGAGATTGGCTTTGTTGTATACTGATAGTATACAACGCGACCGCCTCCGAGGACATTCGTGATGGGATTTCAGCGCCTGGTTTGCTTCGTTGCGCCGTTCGTCGTGGCGCCCGCCCTGCTTTGGGGGCAGGTCGCATCGAGCCTCTCAGCCGGTGACCGCCAGCGGATCGATAGCGTGTTCAAAGCCTACGACAAGCCGCACGTCCCCGGCTGCGCGCTCGGCGTGTTCCGTGATGGGCGCATGGCCTACGGCCGTGGATACGGATGGGCCGATCTCGAGCACGCCGTGCCGATCACGACGGCGAGCCTGTTCGACATCGGGTCGACGTCAAAGCAGTTCACGGCCGCCAGCATCGCGCTCCTCGCCGAGGATCACAAGCTGGCCTTTACCGATGACGTACGAAAGTACATTCCGGAGCTGCCGGACTACGGCGAGCCCATCACGATCGATGAGCTGATGCGGCACACGAGTGGTCTCCGCGACTATGACGGGCTCCTGCCGCTCGCGGGCGTCCCGTTCGAGCAGGTGTCGACGGACTCCCAGGCCCTCGCGATCATCGTGAGCCAGCGGCGCCTCAACTTCACACCGCGCTCGCGGTGGGAGTACACGAACACCGGCTTCTTTTTGCTGTCGATCATCGTCCAGCGCGTGACCGGTCAGTCCCTCGCCGACTTCGAGCGGGATCGAATCTTTCGTCCGCTCGGTATGACGCATACGATCGTCCGGAATCACGCGGCGATGCTGATCCCGAATCGCGCCATGGGGTATGCGCCGGGCGACAGCGCCGGATTCAAGAACAGCATGTCCAATTGGGAGCAGACGGGCGACGGCTCGGTCCAGCTGTCCGTCGACGACGCCCTCAAGTGGGACGAGAACTATTACCATCCGCGGGTGGGTGGACCGTGGATGGTCGAGCAGCTCCAAACGCGCGGCACGCTGGCGAATGGGGACTCGACCGGCTACGGGCGCGGACTCTTCGTCGGGACGTATCGCGGGGTGCGAAGGTTCGAGCACGGGGGCGCCTGGATCGGCTATCGCGCCGCGTACGAGCGATTCCCGGACCAGCATACGTCGATCATTGCCCTCTGCAATTCGGACGGGATATCGCCGAATCCACTCGCCGAGAAAGTCGCCGACATCGTGCTGGCAAAGCAGTTCAAGACCGGGACGGCGGCGGTCGCGACCGCCGATCATGCGAAGCCGAATACGACGTCCGCCATCACTACCGACCGGTTGGTCGGGAGCTATTTCGACAGCACGACGGATCAGGTTTATCGGATCGCCGACAATGGCGGCAAGCCGGCGCTCGTGTTCTCGGGGCAACAGCTTCCGCTCGACGCGACCGGTCCGTCCACGTTCGCCGTCCATGGCATACCAATAACGGTCACGTTCTCCGCGGACGAGACGGGGCCGGCGCGCGCGCTGCGATTGCGGATCCTGTCTGATGATGAGCCGGAAGCCGTGCGGTTCGCGCCGGCTGCACCGGACGCGAACGCATTGCACGCGTACGAGGGACGCTATGGGAGCCCCGAGCTGGGTGCGTCGTGGTCGATCGCGGTCGTCAACGACCATCTCGTCGTGAGTGGGCCGATCGCCGCCGTCGAGATCGCGGGGAAGCTCGAGCCGGCCATGCGCGATGGGTTTACCGCGAACGGCGGAACCTTGCTCTTCACGCGTGACGACGCGGGGCGCGTCACCGGCTTTACGCTCAGCGCGAGCCGCATGAAGGGGATACGATTCGACCGGAGCACGCTTGCGCAGCAGGATCTGCGACCAGGGCCCATGCCGGCGGATGTGCCGCCGGCGTGGAAGTCACTCATCGGCGACTATGGGCCGCCGGGCGACTCGAATCCGCTCATCGTCTTTGAGCGCGACGGCAAGCTGCTCGAGACGCAGAAGGGCGGGGAGACAAAGCCGTACTCGAAGCCCTCGCTGCCCCGGCGGGACTACGTGAGCACGACCGGCAACTACGTCGTCAACCCGCCGCGACCAGTCTCGGAACTTCGGCAGGAAGCGCTGCGGGCGACTCCGCCCGCGGAGGCTGGACCGTTCCGGAAGCCCGACCTCGTCGAGGTCGCGAAGCTGGATCCAGCGATCCATCTCGATGTTCGGTATGCGACGACGAATAACTTCCTGCGCACTCCGGTTTATACCGAGGCGCGGGCGTTCCTCCAGCGGCCGGCGGCGGAGGCGCTCGTTCGGGTGATGGCGAAGCTCAAGCCGCTTGGATACGGGCTCTTGATCCACGATGCGTATCGGCCGTGGTACGTAACGAAGATCTTCTGGGACGCCACGCCGGCTGAAGGCAAGATCTTCGTCGCCGATCCCTCACAGGGCTCGCGCCACAATCGCGGCTGCGCGGTCGATCTCACGCTCTATGATCTCAAGACCGGCCAGCCGATCGAGATGCCGGGGACGTACGACGAGATGTCGCCGCGGTCATACCCCGACTATCCGGGTGGCACCTCGCTGCAGCGCTGGCATCGGGAGCTGCTGCGCGCGGCGATGGAGTCGGAAGGGTACAAGGTATATGAGGCCGAGTGGTGGCACTTCGATTACAAGGATTGGAGGGAATATCCCATCCTGAATATTCCCTTCGAGAAACTCGGCGCCGCCGTGCGATCGTCCGCGATACCGCCCGCTTGGACGAATCCGGTCAAGCCGTTTCGCATCGTGGGTGACGTGTACTACGTCGGCACCGAGGGCTTGGCTGCCTACCTGATCAAGTCGCCGGGCGGCGCGGTGCTGCTCGACGGGACGCTCGAAGAGAATGCGCCGCTCATCGAGCGCAACATCCAATCGCTCGGCGTTCCTTTACGCACGGTGAAGTTGCTGATCAGCGATCACGCTCACAACGACCATGTTGGGGCGCTTGCGCAACTCAAGAAGGATACGGGCGCGCCATTTGCCGCCAGCGCCGGCGACCGGTATGCGCTCGAGCACGGGTGGCCGCGAGGGCAGTTCAATTACACCCCGACCGGGTTCCCGCCGATCGCCGTCGATCGTGTCGTGGCCGACAACGAGACGCTCCACGCCGGCTCGATCGCCATCACTGCCCATCTCACGCCAGGCCACACGCCGGGCTGCACGAGTTGGAGCACGACCGTGCGTGAGGATGACCGGCCGGTCAACGTGCTCTTTCTCTGCAGCATCACGGTCGCGGGCAATGTGCTCGTGAAGAACGCGGTCTCTCCGAACATCGCCACGGATTACGAGGCGACGTTCAAGAAGCTCGAGGGTATGCAGGCTGACGTCGTGCTCACCAGCCATCCCGAGATGGCCGATATCCTGGCCCGCGAGGGGCGGCATCAGCCGGGCCAGCCGAATCCGTTCATCGACCCTGGGGAGCTGGCGACGATCGTTGGCCAAGCGCGCCAGGATTTTGCGAGCTCGCTGGCGAGTGACAGTACGGTGGCTGTGAAGGGGCACTAGCGGGTAGCGTTGGTATGGCGCCGCGCGCGAATCTTGGTTCTAGGTCGGCTCCGGTTGTGGGCGCAACTTGCGGGCTTCCCGTCGACCGAAGCCATGACTCGCAATCAGAACATCGTCAGGATCCTGTTCGCGTTGGGCATCATCAGCGTCGGCGCCCTGGTGCTGGTGTACGGCTATAGCGTGCTGCTCTTTCTGCCAGCGCCGAAGACGTGGACACCGTGGCTCACGGTTGTTGGCTACGCATCGGGCGTTCTGATGGTGGCGACCGGCGCTGGCCTGTTGTTCGAGAAGACGGCACGTCTCTCGATCCTCGTGCTGCTGCCGTTCTTGCTCCTCTGGACGTTGTCACGGGTACCCGTGGTGGCGTTGGATCCAATGCGAGAGATCAGCTGGTTCGCGATCGGAGAGGTCGGCGTGCTCGCGGCGGCGGCGATCGTGCTGTACTTGTGGCTCACGACGCCGGTCACGGGCACCAGGTGGCTGCTCGGAGCGCGAATCCTGTTCGGATACTCACTGGTGACCTTTGGGCTGGCGCACTTCTTCGAGTTCGCCGCGCGGACCGTGTCACTGGTGCCCGCGTGGCTTCCGTTCCGAACGGGCTGGGCCGATCTCACTGGCGCCGGGCAGACCGCGGCGGGGCTCGGGGTGATGTTCGGGGTGTTGCCGCGACTGGCCGCCGGATCGGAGGCGGCGATGATGAGCATCTTTACGGTGCTCGTCTGGATTCCGGCGGTCAGCACGAAGCCGGATCTGCCGTCCAACTGGGTCGAGTTTCTATTCACGTTCGCGATCGCGGGCGCGTCGTGGGTGATGACGGAAGCGATGGGTCCGATTTATCCAATCGCGGCAACGGAGGTGGCGCGATGATGCCGCATGCGCTTCCTCCGCATGGTCGTTCTGACGCTCGCGTTCAGCCGTCTTGAATCGCAACCCACGCGAGTCGACAAGACCCAGATCGCCGACGGCATCTATCAGTTCACGGTACCGGCCGACGGCTACGTCACGCAACTGAACTCGGTAGCGATCGTCACGGATCGCGATGTCCTGGTGTTCGACACGGATACGCGCCCATCGACCGCGCGCGCCGTGTTGGCCGAGATCCGGCGGATTACGAACAAGCCGGTGCGATACGTCGTGAACTCGCATTGGCATCCGGATCACTGGTCGGGCAACGAGGTTTACGCGCAGGCGTTCCCGGATCTCGAGATCATCACGACGAATGCCACGCGCGAATTCATGCGGAACAACGCCAACGCGTGGGCGGTGCGCTGGCTCAAGCTGGCCGCGATGAATCAGGCGAACGTCGATACCGAGCAGGCCAGCGGCAAAGGTCCGGATGGTAAGCCGATCCCGCCGGATCAACTCCGTCGAGACGTCGAGGCGGTGCGACTGTACGCCGACTACGCGAAGGAGGCGGTACAGGTGCACCGCACATACCCGACGCTCACGTATAGCGACAGCCTCACGCTGTTCCACGGCGGGCGGGAGATTCACCTCGTGAGTGTCACTGGTGATGCAGTCGGGGCAACCGTGTTGTATCTGCCGAACGAGAAAATCCTGCTGACCGGCGACGTCCTCTCGTATCCGATACCCTTTACCCGTCCGTCCCCGGTCCTCCACGCGGAAACCCTGCGCGCCCTGTCGCGGCTCGATCTCCAGGTCATCGTCCCCGGACACGGCCCAGCATTCCACGACAAGGCGTATCTCGTCCGTGAAGCCGAGCTTCTCGAGGCCGTCGCCGCCCAGGTACGCGCCGCGCTCGAGCGTGGGGTCGTCACCATTGCGGACGTTCAACAGGCTGTGAACGTCGACAGCCTCCGGGCCGAATTCACGCACGGCGACGCTTCGCTCGACGGCGACTTCGATGCCCGCGTCGGCCTCATCGTTCGGAGCGCGTATCTGGCGATGCGGGACGGGCAGGAGTTCAAAGCGATCCCTTAAAACCGCGGCATGCCGCGTGCTTTGAGCCGACGGCATGCCTACCCGACATCCGAATGTCAATCCGGTGGAGCGCGTGGGTTCCGCCGTCCTCGGGGCGGCGCTGATGTCCATCGGTGTGCGACGCCGTCCCACGATTGGTCGTCTCGCGGCGGCGCTCGCCGGAACCGATCTCTTATACTGCGGTGTCACCGGCCACTGCCACGTCTACGGCGCGCTCGGTGTTGATACGAACGGTCATCACGACCAACACCCGACCACCGTTCGCCGCACGGTGTCGATCGGCGCATCTGCCGATGAGCTGGAACGCCGTTGGCACGCGGGCAATGGCGCTCCGGGTCGCATCGACGGCACCGTGAAATTCCGGCCGGCACCTGACGGTTGGGGTACCGAGGTCGCCCTCGAGTTGCAACTGCATCCCGCCGGTGGCGCGCTGGCGACATCACCGGCCATGAGTTCATGGGCGAAGTGATCGAGGTCGGCTTCGACGTCCGCGCGCTCGGCCGTGGCGATCGCGTGGTGGTGCCGTCGTTCATCTGCTGCGGCAACTGCTGGTACTGTCAGCACGACCTGTGGTCGCTGTGGGACAACACGAACCCGAACGCGACGCTGCAGGAGGAGCTTCTGGGCGGCTACACCGCCGGCATCTATGGGTATACGCATGCGTTCGGCGGATATGCCGGCGCGCATGCCGAGTATGTTCGTGTGCCGCACGCGGACACGGATTGCTTCAAGGTGCCAGAAGGGCTCCGCGACGAACAGGTGGTGTTCTTGTCCGATGCGGTCCCGACCGGCTACATGGGCGCCGAACGGGTCATTGGCACCGACCGCATTCCCGAACGACTGGCCCTCGCGCACGATCGCGTCGGCTCCGAGATCATCGATTACGCTCACGCCGACAGCGTCGTGGAGACCCTCCGCGAAATGACCGGCGGGCGTGGCCCCGATGCCTGCATCGATGCCGTCGGCACGGAAGCCCGTGGATACGGGATCGACTACCAATATGATCGGGTGAAGCAGGCGCTGCGCCTGGAGACGGACCGCGGACAGGCTCTGCGCCAGGCGATCATGATGAAAAAAGGCCTGACGATTCGGACGGCGCAGCAGCACGGGCAAAAGTACGTGAAGCGGCTGCTCGATCACGTCGCGAAGGGTGAGTTGGATCCGTCGTTCCTGGCGACGCACTGGTTGTCGCTCGAGAACGGTGCGCTTGGATACGAGATGTTCAAGAAGAAGGAGGACCATTGCGTTCGCGGGGTCTTCACGCACTGAGGCTGGTCGACGGCGCGATGGCCGGGGCGGTGGGCGCGGCGAGCATGATGCTCACGCGTCCGCTGATCGAGCAGATCCGCCAGCCCGACCTCGAGCAGGAGTCCGAATGGGAGCACGTGTTCCGCGTGCGCGCCCGTCGAGCAGGATACCGGCCGTCGCGCACCGCTACCCGCCTCATCGGCTCGACCCTCCACCTCGGGTACGGTGCGGCACTCGGCGCCCTCTTCGCCCTCACCGCAACTCGGCGTCGTTCGCGACCCTTCATGAGCGGCGTACCCTATGGGCTGGCGGTCTGGTACGCGAACTACTCGAAGCGAGGGCTCATTGCACTCATGGGCGCTCTGCCGCCGCGGCGAAAGACGATCCCGGTCGCCCATCATCTCGTCTTTGGCGTCGTGACGGCAGCTGTCTATGCGAAGCTGCGCGCGAGACGTCGCGACCTGCCGCTCCATGACGCCACCGTCCTCATCACGGGTGGCTCGCGCGGCTTGGGATTAGCACTCGCGCGCGTCTTCGCGAAAAAAGGCAGTCGCGTCGCACTGATTGCGCGTGATGCGACCGAGTTGGATGGCGCCGCCGCGATGCTCCGGCCGTTCGCCGCGGAGCTTCGGACGGTCGTGTGCGATATTCGCGATCCTCAGCAGGTCGCGTCGGCGGTGAAGAACGTCGAAACCGCGCTCGGTCCCATCGACGTCCTCATCAACAACGCGGGCGTCATAACCGTCGGACCGCACGAGGCCATGCGCAAAGAGGATTTCGCGGAGGCGATGAATACGCACTTCTGGGGTCCGTTCAACGTCATCGAATCGGTTCTCCCGAGTATGCGGCGACGCGGCCGTGGACGGATCGTGAATATCGCGTCCATCGGCGGGAAGGTGAGCGTTCCGCACTTGCTGCCGTACTCGGCCAGCAAGTTCGCCCTCGTGGGTCTTTCGGACGGCTTGCGTGCCGAGCTAGCGCGGGATGGCATCGCGGTAACGACCGTGTGTCCGGGTCTCATGCGGACCGGCAGTCCGCCGTATGCGCACATCAAGGGTAACCGTCGGGCTGAGTACGCCTGGTTCTCCATCAGCGACGCGCTACCGGGACTGTCGATGAGCGTCACACGTGCCGCCCGGAGAATCGTGGCCGCGTGCGAGATGGGAGAGCGCGAGCTTGTCCTGGGACTGCCGGCCAAAATCGCGACCCAGGCGCACACGCTCGCACCAGACCTCATGGGTGCCGCGCTGGAGTTCGTCGCACGCATGTTGCCGAAGCCGACCGTGGGTGGAGAGTCGGAACAATGAATGAGCCGTCGGTCAACACACTCGTTCGGCGACTCGCCGATGACATGAAGCGCCTCGTCCATGACGAGGTCGCATTGGCTAAAGTCGAGCTCCGGCACGCCGGAGCGGCCCTGGCGCCGCAAGGCGTAAAACTGGGGATGGCCGTCGGGCTCGCGTTTGGCGGATCCCTGACCTTGATTGCTTTTCTCGTGATCGGGTTGGGCGAGCTCTTGAGCGGCAACTATTGGCTCAGCGCCCTGATCGTCGGCGTGATCTGCACGGCCGCCGGGGGCTTGTTAGTGCAGAGCGCCGCGCATCGCATCGCACGGATACAATTGGTGCCCAGAGAGACCACGAGTGCGGTGCGCGAGAGTGCTACTTGGGCCAAGCAGGAAGTCAAGGACATTCCGGCAAAGCTGACCTCGAACGATGGGGAATGACCATGGAACCGGATACGTCACCGGAAGCGATTCGCGCCGACATTCAGGACACGCAAGCGCGGATGAGCCAGACCCTCGATGAACTTGGGGAGCGGCTCAATCCAGAGCGCCTGGCGACTGACGCCGTGCATGCGGTGGCGCACGACGTGCGCGAGTCGGTGATGCGGAAGCCCTTTATTCTCGCCGCGGCGGTGGCGGGCTTGGCGGCGATTGTGTTGTTGATCGCTTGGCGTCTCGAATCGCGGGCGCATTAAGGCCGGGTGGCCGGTCGGTCTTTCACGACGGCATTGGCGGGTCGCATGCGCGCGTTTTTATGCAGCACATAGACGCTCGTGATCCAGAGGATCAGCGCCACGCCGGCGATGACGAGCAAGGTGACGACCCATCCCGGTCGTGGCGTCTGATCCCGCATGACGCCCCTTATGGCAAATCCGACGCCGCCTCGGGGTGTATGTCTGCGCCGCGCTCGCGCTCGCCGCGCGACTTGCTGTTCGTCGGCGTCGTGCACGAAATGTGGGAGAACCCCCTGGGCCGCGACGTGCTGCGCAGCGAGGTCGCGGACATCGAACCGAACTAGTACATTTCCTGAAACGGGCTGGACCGAGCACGGTGTGACCCTCTGGACACCGTGCTCGTCTGTGCATGTCATCAAGGGGATGTGCTGCCGATGGGCTCGCGGGGCTCGCAAGGCTCGCAAGAGTTTCTGTTTGCGACGGGGATCGAGAATAGCTATCCGACCCTCGCGGATGGAACACGGATCGACCAGATGGACCAGTGCGGACATACCGCACGGTGGCGGGATGATTTTGCGCTGGCGCTCGACATCGGCGTCACGGCGTTGCGATACGGTCCCGCCTACTATCGCGTCCACACCGGACCGGACCGCTATGACTGGAGCTCGGTCGATGAGCCGATGGAGTGGCTCCGGACTTCAGGACTGACCCTCATCGCGGATCTTTGCCACTTCGGGGTCCCGGACTGGCTGGGCGGATTTCAGGACCCGGCGTTCCCCGTCTTGTTCGCCGAATATGCGCGGACCTTTGCCCGACGCTACCCGTGGGTCCGGTACTATACGCCGGTCAATGAGATCTTCATCTGCGCGAGCTTCTCGGCGCTGAGGGGATGGTGGAACGAGTGCCTGGCCAGCGACGCCGCATTCGTTCGCGCGCTGCGGAACCTGTGCCTGGGCCACGAGCTGGCGGTCGAAGCGATTCTGAGCGAACGCCCAGACGCGATCATCGTCCAGAGCGAGTCGATCGAGCACTTTGCCGCCAACGGGCCCCGCGCCCAGTCGCGGGCCGATCACTGGAACGCCCTCAAGTTTCTGTCGCTCGACCTGACGCTGGGGCGACCACTCGAGCCGCGCATGGCGGCGTTCCTGCACCATCATGGTATACCGGCGAACGAACTGAGCTTCTTTCGCGAGACGCGCGCCGTCGGGCAACGATGGATTGGGCTCGACTATTACCCGACCTGCGAGCATCGCATCGCGGCGACGGGACGATCGACGACCGCCTCGTCGTGTCGTGGCCTGCGGGCGCTCGCGACGGACTACTGGCACCGGTACCACGTCCCGTTGTTCCACTGCGAGACCAACCGGATCTCGAGTCGGGCGAGCGCGTGGCTCGAGACGCAGTGGCGTGAGGTGCAGTTGCTCCGGGCCGCCGGCGTGCCCGTACATGGATTCACGTGGTACTCGCTGACCGATCAGATCGATTGGCAATATGCGCTCCGCCTACGACGCAACGATGTCTATTCCGTCGGGCTGTTCGACTTGAAGCGGCGGATGCGTCCCGTCGGTTCGGCCTACCGTGATTTGATAGCCCGCGCCACCGTCGCCACGGAGATCGCGGTTCCGGCGTAGCGTTTCGCATCGGGCACGGATCTTTCCTTAGCTGCGGACGATGCGAATCATCGTCGTCCACAGTCATCTCCGATGGGATTTCGTCTGGCAACGGCCGCAGCAGGTGCTCTCGCGGCTGGCCCGTCGTGCCCACGTATTGTTCGTCGAAGAGCCGATGGTCGATGCCGGTCGGACTCGGCCGTCCTTCGCGCACACGGCGCCCGTCGATGGCGTCACGAGAATCGTTCCCCATGTCCCGCCGAATCTCCGCGAGAACGAATGCGCGGCGGTGGTGGTCCGAGACCACGTGCGACGACAGTTGCGCGACCTGCCGCCTCATGCGCGTGTCGTCCAGTGGTTCTACACGCCGATGCCCGCCCCGATCATGCTCGGCGCGTTCGATGAAGACGCGGTGGTCTACGATTGCATGGACGAGCTTTCGGCATTCCGTTACGCTCCGCCCTCATTGCCGGCGCGCGAGCGCCTGTTGCTGTCCCACGCCGATGTCGTCTTCACGGGCGGCCCACGGCTGCATGCCGCCAAATCCGGCCAGCATCCCAACGTGCATTGCTTTGGATGCGGCGTCGACACCGCGCACTTGAGCCGCGCGCTCGACGAGGCCGTGGCGATTCCCACCGAAATCGCGTCGTTGCCGCGGCCGGTACTCGGATATGTCGGCGTCATTGATGAGCGGTTGGACTATGCACTGCTCGCGCGCTTGGCGGAGGCGCGCGCCTGGTCCGTGGCCATGGTGGGACCGGTCGTCAAGGTCGATCCCTCCGAACTGCCACAGGCTCCCAACCTGCATTGGTTCGGGTCACGGCCGTATGAAGCGCTGCCCGCCTATCTCAAAGGCTTCGACGTCGCCCTCATGCCGTTTGCTTTGAACGAGGCGACGACGTTCATCAATCCCACCAAGACGCTCGAGTACATGGCGGCCGGCCGCCCGATCGTGTCCACGCCTATTGCCGACGTCGTCCGACAGTTCGCGTCGATCGTGCGAATTGCTCCCACCGCGGACGACTTCATCGATCAGTGCGAACGACCGGTCGATCGCCACCGCATCCAGCGCGGCATCGAGTCTGCGGCGACGCGATCGTGGGACGTGACGGTCGATCGCATGGAGGCCCTCGTGGACGCCTGCCTCGCCGGCCCCGTGGCCCGGGCGGCTGGGTGAGCGCGGGCGGCGCCCTCGAGCTGTGGGCGGGCGTCGAGTGCACCGTCCGTCGCGTGCGGGACAGCTGGGACGATCAATTAATGCGGAGCGGTCACGCCGCGCGCATTGAGGACATCGATCGCCTGGCCTCACTCGGTGTACGGCATGTGCGGTTCCCGGTGCTCTGGGAGCGGGTAGCGCAGGGCGGAGAGGGTACCTACGATTGGCGATGGTCGGACCGGTGGCTCGATCGGCTCCGCGATCACGGGATCGAACCGATCGTGGGCCTGCTGCATCACGGGTGTGGTCCGGCGTGGACGAATTTCCTCGACCCGGCATTTCCGCGGCGGTTCGCCGAGTACGCACGGCGCGTGGCCGAGCGATATCCCTGGGTCGAGACCTATACACCGATCAATGAGCCGCTCACGACCGCGCGGTTCAGTGGATTGTATGGGCACTGGCATCCGCACGGTCGCGATGCCGCTACGTTCACGCGGATCTTCGTCGCCCAGTGCCGCGCGATCGCGCTCGCGATGCGCGCGATCCGGGAGCTCGTCCCTGGTGCTCGACTGCTGCAGACCGAGGATCTCGGCGCGACGCACGCCACGCCGGCGCTCGCCTATCAAGCCGACTTCGAGAATGAACGCCGATGGCTGACGCTGGATGCGCTGACGGGCCGGATCGGTCTAGCCCATCCACTCTACGCATATCTGGGCGCGGCCGCGCGCGAGGACACCTACTGCCCGCCCGATATCATTGGCGTGAACCATTACGTCACGAGCGAGCGGTTTCTCGATGAGCGACTGGATGGCTATCCCGAATCGCTGCGTGGCGGGAATGGGCGCCACGAGTACGCGGATGTCGAAGCGGTCCGGGCGCCCTGTGTCTCGATCGGGTTGGCCGGCTTACTGACGGCGGCGTGGGAACGGTATCGATTGCCCCTCGTGGTATCCGAGGTCCACCTCGGATGCACCCGCGAGCATCAGATGCGATGGCTCAGGAGCGCGTGGCAGGCGGCATCGACGTGTCGCGCCGCTGACATCCCCGTCGCCGCGGTGACACTCTGGTCGGTGTTCGGCGCATGGGACTGGGCCAGTTTGCTCACGCGCCAGGACGGACACTATGAGGTCGGAGCGTTCGATGTTCGAGGGCCGGCGCCACGGCCGACCGCGCTCGCCATCATGGCGCGGGACATGGTGCGGACCGGCCACTGTGATCACCCAGCGCTCGACGGGCCCGGTTGGTGGGATCGTCGGACCACGAGCCGAGCGCATCGCCCGCGTGCCATTCTCGTGCGGGGCGGCGGTCGGCTCGCACGGGCCGTGAGGGCGTGCTGCGGCCGTCGCGCGCTCGCGTGGACCGACTCGGAGACCGATGCATACTGGGCGGTCGTCGAAACCCGACGCCGGCCGCGCGTATCGCCGCCCGTCCCGACGCTCATCTTCGCGTCGGAACCGAACACCATGCCGGCGGGCGTGCTCGCGATCCGGTATGGCGCCTGTTTCGGCGGGGTCCGATGTGGCGCGATCGCGCGAACGCTTTCAATCGTGGAGAGCGGGATACCGGTGACGTTGGACGACTCGGAGATCCGATCGTTCTCCTATGTGCCCGATCTCCTCTCGGTCGGTCTCGATCTCCTGATCGACGGCGAGGCCGGTGACTGGCCGCTCGTGACCGGGGTGTCGACCCGCTTTCATTTGGCGTGCGCGTTGGCGGAGCGGATCGGGTTGAACACGAGCCTCATTCGACCGATGGCCGGACGGTCCACGCGACGCGTACTCAACCGACACCGTGGGTGGCCGATGCCTCCACTCTCGGATGCCATCAGCCGTTGGGCGGAGGCGCTCCATGTCCGAACCTAAGCTCGTCATCATCGGCGCCGGGCCTACGGGCCTCGGCGCGGCCTATCGGCTCGCGGAGCTCGGATATCGCAACTATCAGGTCCTCGAGGCGCGTTCGCACGTGGGTGGTCTCGCGTCGTCCGAGCGCAGCGCGAACGGCTTTACGTACGACATCGGCGGGCACGTGCTGTTCTCGCACTATCCCTACTTCGACCGCCTGTTCGACCGTCTCATGGGCGACGAGTTTCAGCAGCTCAAGCGGGACGCGTGGATCTGGATGTGCGGACGATATCTTCCGTATCCCTTTCAGCAGCACCTGCATCATCTCCCGCCGGAGACGTGCCTGGAGTGTGTGCTGGGACTGCTCGATGCGCAGCGCGAGCGACCGGACATCGCTCGGTTTCGGACGTTCGAGGAGCTCATTCGCGGGGTGTTCGGCGAGGGCATCGCCCGGACGTTCATGCTGCCCTACAACTTCAAGGTCTGGGCCTACCCGCCGTCGGCCATGGGCACCACGTGGATCGGTGAGCGCGTCGCGGTCGTCGATCTCAAACGCGTCCTGACGAGCGTCATTCTCCACCGTGACGACGTACCGTGGGGCCCGAACGCCATGTTCAAGTATCCACGGTATGGCGGCACGGGCAATTTGTTCGAGCGGATCGTACCGTACATCAAAGATCACCTTCGACTCTCGACCCCGGTGACGGCGGTCGACATCGAGCGATCCGAGGTCATCCTCGACGATGACTCCCGCGTGCCGTACGATGAGCTGCTCACCACCATGCCGTTGGACCTGCTCGTCTCCAACCTGCGCGGAGCGGTGCCCGATCCGGTGCGCTCAGCCGCAACCCGTCTCTCGCACTCGGGCTCGTATATTGTCGGCATCGGCGTCGATCGTCCCACGACCTCGAGCAAATGTTGGGTCTACTTCCCTCAGGACGATGCGCCGTTCTACCGCTTGACCTATCTCTCGAATTACTCGCCCGACGTCGTACCGGACGCGGCGACCCAGCATTCGTTACTGGCGGAAGTCTCACACTCCCCACATAAGCCGGTGTCCCGTGAGAGCGTGGTCAGTGACACCATCGCGGGTCTCATAAGCGCTCGCGTGCTGGAGCCCTGTGATCTCACGCGCATTGTCGACACGCACGTGATCGAACGTGCGTACACCTATCCGACACCGACCATCGAGCGCGACGACGCCTTGGCGGTGCTGCACCCGTATCTTGAATCGCGACGCATCTATTCGCGGGGCCGTTTCGGCGCCTGGCGCTACGAGGTGGGCAATATGGACCACTCGGTCGCGCAAGGCGTCGAATGGGCCGACCGCGTCCTTCTTGGACAGCGAGACGACGAGCTGACCTATCTCGCGCGCCGCGGCTGTTGAGGCGTGCGGCGCTCAAGCGCCGCACGCGTTGTTCGGCTTTACGACGGGCTCACCATTACCGGCTAGAGGGCCGATCGTGATGGGAGCGTGTTCCACCCGTGCGGCCTCGTGAGGGCTGCCGCCGGGGCATATCCGCCATCTCACCCTCGTCCTCCGTCATGCTGACTTCCGCGTCCGTGTTGACGGATTGCTCGGCGAGGTTCGTGAGCAGCTGGTCGGTTTCCCGCTCTTCGTCGAGCGTTTGCTTCAACAGCTCCGCCTGCTCGTCGTATCCCAACAGTTGCGCCCACGCGCAGACACTGCCGTAGCTCGCCATCTCGTAATGCTCGACGCATTGCGCCGCGGCGATGAGGCCGGCGTCCAATGGACCGGGCTCGGGTTTCTCTTTCATGAGCTCGGCCCCTTCCTCGATGATGCCCTGCATGCCATGGCACATCTTGCCCCGAGCGCTTTGTCCCAGCTCCTCGAAGATTTGCTCGAGTCGCTGCACATGGGTCTCGGTCTGCCGCCGATGCGTCTCGAAGGCGTTCTGCAGGTCGGCGTGTCCCGCCGCCTTCTCCATCTTCGGCAACGCCTTGAGGATTTGTTGCTCGGCGCTGTACAGGTCTTTCAGTTTTTCGACGTACAACTCACTCAGATTTGTCGCAGCCATTGGTTCCTCCTTGGCCCCGCGTCATTGCAATCGCCGGTCCAGCGGCCAGACCAACAGATCGGACGACTCGAGCCATGCCTTCCGCGCGATCGCGATACCCGCCTCGACATTGTCGAGCGCGGCGACCGAGTGGGCATCGGGACCGATCGAAAGCTTCGCGCCCAGGCCCTTGGCCACGTGCGCCCAGTGCCAGTTCAGATCGAGGCGGTAGGGATCGGCATTGATCTCGAGCGCCACGCCTCGCGCCGCTGCCTTTTCCATCACGGCCTCGAGATCGACCGGGTAGGGTTCGCGGCGTAGGAGGAGGCGGCCGGTGGGATGACCCAGAATGGTGACATGGGGGTCATCGAGCGCCCGAAGCAATCGAGCGGTCATGGCGTCACGGTCCATGCTGAAGCGCGAGTGGATCGAGCCGATGACATAGTCGAACTGATCGAGGAGCTCGGGCGGGTAATCGATTCGGCCGTCCGGCAAGATATCCGCCTCGATCCCCTTGAGAATGCGGAATCCATCATGTGCCGCCGCGTTCAGCCGATCGATCTCATCGTGCTGGGATCGAACCGCATCTCTCGTCAGACCGCCGGCGTAGAACGCGGCTTCGGAGTGATCGGAGATGCCGATGTACCGCCAGCCGCGTGCGCGAGCGCCATCGGCCAGCTCGGCGATCGTCGCTTTGCCATCCGAGTACGTCGAGTGAGTATGAAGCACGCCTTGGATGTCCGCCCTGGTGACGAGACGTGGCAAACGGCCCAGGCGCGCCGCGTCGATCTCGCCCATGCCCTCGCGTAGCTCGGGCTCGATGAACGGCAGGCCAATCGACGCGTACAGATCCTCTTCGCTCGCAAAGTCGGCATCGATCGCGATGCCGGCCTTGGTCGCTTGCTCGACGTGGGTGCCGCTCCCGGTCGCGCGCCACAGGGCGGTCGCGAACCCCTCGGGCCGCACGTTATAGAGATCGAGCGCCAGCCCGGGGCCGCTGAGCGAGCCGGCGATGTCGTCGGCACCGACGGTCACGATGTCGATGTCGCGAACGAGATCTGCCCCGCGGCGCAAGGAGCCCGCGATCGCCGCGCGCTGCACGGATGGGTGCGCGATGATCGCACGGAGGAGACGTTGGGCCTCGACTTGCGCCTTGCTGGCCAGCATCCAGCCGCTCATGCGACGGACCGTCGCGATGCCCGCCAGGAGGCGCTCGACGGTCTTGGGCCCGATCCGCGGTAGCGCCGCCAGTCGTCCGTCGAGTGCCGCGGCTTCGAGCGAGTCCAAGGAGTCGACTCCGAGCTCTTCATGGAGCCGGCGCAGCTGAGCCAGGCGCATGCCGGGGATGCGCATCACATCGAGGAGCCCGACGGGGGTGTCGGCGCGGAGGCGCTCGAGTAGGGTCGAGGTCCCGGTCCGCTCGAGCTCGTCGACGACGGCGCGAGTCGCCGGGCCGATGCCCGGTATTCCATCGAGCACCGCGTCCGCCGCTTGTCGATAGGCGCGAACCTGAAAGCGGCTCGCGCCCCGCAGCATCAACAGGTCGCCGATCTGCCGGAGCGCATACGCAATCTCACGTGGGGTCACGCATCAGGGATGCGTGACCGCATCCTTGACCTTGCCAGCCGCCTTCTCGACGTGGCCCTTCGTCTTATCCTTCCTCGCGTTCGCGTTGAGCGTCGAGTCGCCGGTGATATCGCCACCGATCTGCTCGACCTTGCCCTTGGTCTCATCGCGTTTGCCGTCGCGGGTCAGATTCCCGCACGCCGCGAGAGTGGCGATGCCAATGATGCCGAGCATGAATGGTCTCATGATCGTGGTGGTAACGCAGGGACTGTACCATGAACGCGAACGCCGCGGGCTTTGATTCAGACCATCGGGGGATCCTTCGTCCCATAGATTGTGACCATGGAACGCGACGACGATATCACTCGACGCGAATTCGTGCGTCTGGCCGCCGCCATCGGCGCGACCGCGGTCTGGGGGTATTCGCCCAAGCTGGGCGACTTCGGCGAGTGGCGCGACCGCCGTGAGCTCTATCCGGAAGGGGTCGCGTCCGGTGATCCCGACGATCACAGTGTCATCCTGTGGACCCGTCGTCCTTATGAGACCGGGACCGCGAGCGCGCGGCTGCGCGTCGAGGTTGCGCGTGACAAAGCATTCGCGCACGTGGTCGCGAGTGGCGAAGCTCCCGTTCTGGCCGCTTCGGACTGGACGTGCCGGATTCTGGTTGGCGGACTCGATCCGGCGACGGTGTATTGGTATCGGTTTACCGATCGCGAAGGGAACGGCAGTCGCATTGGCCGCACGATTACCGCGCCGAGTGACGCCGATCCTCGGCCGGTCAGCTTTGTGTTCGTCTCATGCCAGAACGCGAACGATGGTGAGCAGCACGCGTACCGGCGGATGATCTTCGACGATGAGCGCACGGCCGATGCCGACCGCATCGATTTCGTGATTCATCTCGGCGATTTCATTTACGAGATCGTCTGGTACCCCGAGGATCGGCCACAGGGGATGTACGATCGACGCCTGCGCGACGTCGTACGGTATCCGACGGGTGAGAAGATCGCTGACTTTCACGTGCCGACGTCCGTTGACGATTATCGCGCGGTGTATCGCGGATATTTGAGTGACCCGGATCTGCAGGATGCCCGCGCGCGGTGGCCGTTCGTGAACATGTGGGACAATCACGAGTTCAGCTGGCTCGGATGGCAATCGCTGCAAATCTTCCAGGGCAAGACGCGGCCCGCGCAGACACGGAAGGTCGCGGCCAATCAAGCATTCTTTGAATACCAGCCGGCACGCCTCAAGAAGTCGAGCGGACCCTCGCTCGACCGGTTCGATCCGCCCGGGGTGGTCGACCAGCCGGTCGAGAAGTTCGACGACCACGGGTTCGGCGCTGAGCCGAACAATGCGATCGCCGTCGGCAGCCTGACGGGATACCGCGCCCTGCGCTGGGGGCGGAATGTCGAGTTGATCGTCACCGATCAGCGGAGCTATCGATCCGAAGAGCCTTCAGGGCACCCACTGGGGAAGAAACTCGCGAGCGATGACTTCCCCGAGTTCCTGCCACAGGAGGCGCTCGAGGTCCTCGATGCGGGACGGACGTACGGCGACGGCCATCCACCCGCCACGCTCCGCGTCGGCGAGGTCGAGATCGACAACTTCACCAAAGACCGGCCGCCCCAGACCATCTTCGGTGCCGAGCAGAAGGCGTGGTTCCTCGGCCGGCTTCGGGAGTCGCACGCCACGTGGAAAGTCTGGGCCAATACCACGGCGACACTCGAGATGCGCGCCGATCTCCAAAATCTGCCGGCGCATCTGACGCGACCATGGCCCGGTGCCGGATACGCGCTGTCGCCGATGCAGGACTGGAGCTCGGCGTTTATGGAGCGCGCCGAGATCTATGATCTCGTCCGGAGCCATGGGATCACGGGCTTTGTCACCGTGGCGGGCGACCGGCACAGCTTCTGGGCCGGTCTCGCCGCTCCATCGTTGCCGCCAAAGCCATTCTCACCCATCGGCCTCGCATTCGTCACCGGCTCGATTTCGGCGCCGGGCATCGTCGAAGCATTGGAGCACGGACTGCCAAAGACGCATCCGCTGCGAGCATTGTACCTCGGCCAGGGCCCGCAAGACCAGGCGCCTCAACCCACGTTCAACATGCTGCTGCGGCACGGCGTTCGGTCGTGCCTGGAGTACGCGCGCACCGGGGATGTCAACAAGGCTCGCGCGCTATCGAACGCTGATCTGTCACCGCACGTGTCGTTCGTCGACATGGGCGGCCATGGTTACTCCGTCGTGCGTGCGACGAGCGACGCCATTCAAACGGAATTCGTGTGCATCCCCCGACCGATCGAGCGCAACGTCGCGCCGGACGGCGGACCGCTCCGGTATCGCGTCGCGTTCCGTGCTCCGCGGTGGGCGGCAGGCGCCACTCCCAGTCTCTCCATGCACATGCTGGAAGGCGATGCGCCGTTTTCCTACTGAGACTTCCGAATAATCGAAATGCTGCCATCGGCCTCGAGCATGGCCAGTTTGACTTGGCTGAGATGCTCGACGCCATGTTGCCGGAGCGCGGCGTCGATGTCCTCGGGGCCGATGCGCTCCCGTTGCATCTCCCGTTCAACGAGCAACCCGTCCCGGACCAACACGCTCGGATCGGACGCCACGAGTCCTTTGAGCCGCGGGCTCGAAAAGGCGAGCGCTGATGTGACGTAGACCAGCGCCAGGAGAGTGGTCGCGGCGACGAGTGCGGTCAGCAGACTGTCGTCCTGCCCGACCAGGTAATTCCGGAAGAGCTGGGGAATCAAAAAGAGCAGGATCGCTTCGAACGGCGTCAGCTGCGACAAGTCGCGTTTGCCGAGCACCCGCAGACCGGCGAGCAGCACGACGTAGGTCAGCGCCGTTCGTCCCACGACGCCGGCGCGATTCGGGCCGAGCAGGTGAGCGAGCGCCAGGACGGGAAGCAGCGCCAGGATGGGAAGCCCGATCTGCTGCTTGCCGGTTAGCACGATCGCGCGACGCATACGTACCGGCTGAGCAATCGACGTACCGAAACCGCGGCCGGGCCCAGCCTTTGCCCTAGAGTCCGTCCGATGCTCGCACGCATGCGCCGCGCCCTTCGTGTGCTCGGACCTGGCCTGATCACCGGCGCGGCCGACGATGATCCCTCTGGCATCGCGACATACTCGCAAGCGGGTGCGGCCTTCGGATTCGGGTTGCTCTGGGCGGCCCTCCTGACGCTTCCGCTCATGGCCGCCGTGCAGCTGATCTGCGCCCGCATCGGCCTGGCGACGCGCCAGGGGCTGGCGAGCGTGCTGCGCGCACATTATCCGCCCTGGCTGCTGTGGGGAACGTGCCTGCTGCTCCTCGTCGCGAACACGGTGAATATCGCCGCCGATCTGGGGGGCATGGCAGCCGCCGCGGCGCTCGTGACGGGTTGGCGCGCGATCTGGTTCGTGCCGGCGTTCGCGCTCTTGATCATCGGACTCCTGACCTTCACGTCATACCAAAGCATGAGCGTCATCCTCAAGTGGATGACGCTCGTGCTGTTCGCGTACGTCGTCGCCGCGTTTCTCGCGCGCCCGAATTGGACACACGTACTCGTCGAGACGGCCTGGCCACGCACGGCGATCACGGGCGAGTATCTCCTTACGCTGGTGGCGATCCTCGGGACGACAATCTCGCCGTACTTGTTCTTCTGGCAGGCCGCGCAGGAGGCCGAGGATGAAGCGCATCAACCGCGGGTATCGGTCAGGACGCTCTTTCGCCGGGCGACGACCGACACCAGCGTCGGGATGTTCGCCTCGAACGTCATCATGTACTTCATCATCGTGACGACGGGCGCGACGCTTCATCCCGCCGGCGTGACGCGCATCGAGACGGCCGCCCAAGCCGCCGCCGCGCTGCGGCCGCTGGCGGGGAAGGGTGCCGCGCTGGTGTTCGCGTTCGGCATCGTGGGCACTGGTCTCCTCGCGGTGCCGGTCCTTGCCGGGTCTGCCGCCTACGCCATCACGGAAGCGGCGCGGTGGCGCCGAGGCATGGATGAGAAGATGTGGACCGCCCCGCATTTCTATGCGATTATCATCATGTCGACGTTGGTCGGTGTTGCGCTCAACTATGTGCACCTCGATGCCATGCGGCTGCTATTCTGGTCCGCGGTGATCAACGGTCTCCTGGCGCCGCCGATGATCGTGATCATTCTCCTCGTCAGCAACAATTCCCGCATCATGGCCGGCGCCCGCAACGGCCTCGCGCTGAACGCACTCGGCGGCGCCGCCGCGATCGTCATGACGCTCGCCGCCGCGGCCGCCCTCTGGTCGTCCATTACCGGCCGGTCTTAGAGTCGGGCCGTGCGCGAAGAACCACGGCGCATCGCTTGCACTGGGTAATGCACAACGAAGGAGGGGCAATGCGACGTCTTCTCAGTACTCTGATCGCGGTTCTGGCGGTCCCTTTGTTCTCGACGGGGCTTCAGGCACAACAGGACACCACGCCGCACGTGCGTGACACCACCAGCCACATGCGCCATCGGACGAAAGACACGACGACGAGCAATGGCAGCGTGACGGGGAAGCGCGTGCGGAATCAGGATCAGTCTGGCGTCGTCGATAGCAAGGGCAAATCGACGCTCGGCTCCAAGGTGAAACAGACGACTCCGACGGAAGGACAGCCGGTCACGGCGAAGGGTGACACGCTCCGCAACGCGAAAACACCCCGTCATCACGCGGACTCGATGAAGACCGACTCCGGCCGGCCTCACCAGTAGAGCACGCGGAACCGCGCGGCACCACGCAATCGCCAGAACACCGAGAGTGGCGGGATCAAGATGGAGGTCACCGCCACCTCGGCCAGGTGACGTGGCGAATGCGATGTGCCCGCCAGGCGCTGGGCGCAAAATCCGGCAGTCAGCGCGGCCCAGACGATGCCACCCACGGCGGATCCGGCCAGCCCGGCAATCCCCGCGATGACCGTCGCGTAGAACACGCGGGGCAATGGCGGCCGAATGAACGCACGATACCGTTCGGGATGTTTTTTGTAGAGCAGGGCGTCAAACGCTGTCTTCGTCTGCTGATGCAGACTGATCCACCAGGGCGCTGGCCGAATAGGATGCATGACGACCGCGTCCGGCGCATGCACGACTCGGTACCCAGCGTCCAGGAGGCGAAAATAGAGGTCGCTGTCCTCCCTCCACGCCATCGTGAACGTCTCATCGAACCCACCGAGCGCTACGAGCACGCTACGGCGCACAAAACAGTTCGCGGTGACGAACACCGCATGTTCGAGCCGCGCGGCGTCGCGCTCATAGTCGCTCGGCTGCTCACCGATGGGCATGCGCACATCGCCCCATGCCGCGCCGGCGCCGCTCGCTTCTATCGCGGCAACCCCATTCGTCACCCAACACGGATCCGGTATTGTATCGTCGTCGGTAAACGCGATGATCGCCCCTGTCGCGGCGCGCCAGCCTGCGTTGCGCGCGGCCGCCGGGCCACGGTGCGCCGGATCCGACCGTACGTAGCGCGCCCCGAATGCCTCGGCGAGCGCTTCGGTCTCGGCCGATGCCCCGTCGTCGGCGACGACGATCTCCGCCGTTCCAGCGAGCGCCGTCAGACATCGCTCGAGCAGCGCCGTGCGATTGCAGGTCGGAATGACGACCGAACACGTCATCGTGGCTTCTCGACCAGGAACGAGCCGATAACTAACGCGTCGAGCGGCGAAGTCCAAAAGCTCTCCACCGCATCGCGCGGTGTGCAGACGATCGGCTCACCTCGGGTATTGAACGAGGTGTTGATGAGCACGGGCACACCGGTCCGCCGCTTGAACGCTTGCAGCAAATCGTAATAGCGAGGGTGCTGGCCGCGATTGATAGTCTGCACGCGAGCCGTGCCGTCCACGTGCCGGACCGCGGGAATCTGCTCCGCTCGCTCGGGACGAACGTCGAAAACGAACAGCATGTACGGCGCGACGTGCGCATCCACGAACCACTCACCGGCCTCCTCCTCGATCACGACCGGCGCGACCGGTCGAAAATCCTCCCGATCCTTGAGATCGTTGAGCCGCGCCTGCATCGCCCCATCGATCGGACTCGCCAGAATCGATCGGGCGCCGAGCGCGCGCGGACCGAATTCCATGCCCCCTTGGAACCAACCGACGATGCCATTGCGAGCCAAGATCTCGGCGGTCGCATCGGCGACGTCATCCAGGCGCCGATACGGAATCTTGCTCCAGTCGAGAAAAGACTGAATCGCGTCGTCATCGTACGACGGCCCGAGGTACGCGTGGGACATCTGATAATGGGTGGTCGCGCACCGGGCCTGGGCGTCCACGAGCAAGGCCGCGCCGAGCGCGGTCCCGGCATCGCCGGCCGCCGGCTGAACCCAGATCTCATCGAAGATCCCGCGATCGCGCAGGCGGCTGTTCATGACACAGTTGAGTGCTACCCCGCCCGCCATGCAGAGCACGCGTTCCCGCGACCTCTCGCGCAACCACGCCGCGAGCACGACCGTCGTCTCCTCCAGGACGCACTGGAGGGAGCGCGCGAGGTCATAGTGGCGTTGCGTCAAAGGCTCTCCACGGCGGCGGGCCGGCCCAAAGCGCTGCACGAGACGTGGGTCGGCGAGTGTGTACTGTCCGTCGCCCTTCAGATGCACGATCTGGCGCAGGTCATCGACATGGGTCGGTCGACCGTATGACGCCAGCGCCATGACCTTGTACTCATCGGAAGACCTCAGAAACCCGAGATAGTCCGTGATTTCCTCGTAGAGGAGTCCGATCGAGTGTGGCAGCTCGACCCGGCCCAACGACTCGAGTGCGGCGCCGTTGCCCCGCCAGTACGACGTCGTGGCTAACTCGCCGCGGCCATCGAGACAGAGCACGGCCGCGGACTCGTACGGCGACGCCAGGAATGCACTGGCCGCATGCGCGGCATGATGGTCGACGTTGTGCCACCGATACGGTCCATCCTGTTTGGCGCCCCGGAACCGCTCGGCCAAGTGCAGCGGCGGGCCGTCCACGA
Source organism: Gemmatimonadaceae bacterium (assembly GCA_035652495.1). Taxonomy (GTDB): domain Bacteria; phylum Gemmatimonadota; class Gemmatimonadetes; order Gemmatimonadales; family Gemmatimonadaceae; genus DASRDS01. The sequence continues at coordinate 11,643 of DASRDS010000127.1, read as the reverse complement.
GCTGGCGCGGCGCATTGTACACGTGGGACAGAAAGAGATTGTCCCACGCGGGATCACTCTCGGGGTGGAGCGGAATGGAAGTGGTCGCGTCATTCGCTCGATCGCCCAGCAGCTGCCTGGGATCGAACGAGTACGCGACGTGATCGACCTCCGGCAGCGTGATGCCGGCGCGACCGAGACAGAAATCGATGGCGTGAAATGGCAGCTCCCACGCCGAGAAGGGCACCGGGCGCTTGCCGTGCTTGATCTTCGTGAATCGCTCTTCCTCGGCGGCGGCGATCACGTCGCCATCGCGGACGAGACAGGCAGCGGGATCATGAAAGGCGGCATTGATGCCCAACGTATACATCTAGACCTCCAGCAACTCGCGCGTGGCTTGGGCGACAAGGGCCGGTTCGACCCGACGAATACAATCGTTGTGGCCGTGCGGACACGTGCTGCGGAAGCAGTTGCGGCACGGGACGTCGTGTGACAGCACACGGTGCGGCACACCCCACGGCGTGTGCTGGGGATTGGTGAGGGCGTAGATGTCCACGACCGGCGTGCCGACCGCGGCCGCAATGTGCGCCGGGCCTGTGTTGTTCGTGACGACCACCGGCGCGGCTTCGATCAGCGCCGCCAGCGTTCCCAGTTCCACCATGCCGGCCAGGTTGTGCGCTTTGGACCCGATCCCCCGACACACGAGCGCCGCCAACCTCGACTCGGCCGCGCTTCCTGTGACGACGACCGGGACGTCGAGCGCCCGTGCGGCGGCGGCGAACTGCGAGGGCGGATATCGCCGCGACGGCGCCGTCGCACCCGGGTGCAACAAGATCCACGGCTCGTCTATCGCGAAACCGAGATCGGCGAGAAGAGAATGGGCCGCCCGGCGCGCGGCGCGAGGGACCCGCAGGATGAGGCGCGACTCGTCCGCGACGCCGCCGATATGATCGACGAGCGCCAACTGCCGCGCGACCTCGTGTCGGATGCCGTGCTCGGGTTCCGGGTCCGGAATCCAGTCGGTGAGCAGTTGGTAGGGGTTCTCGCGGGCATGGGCGATCCGCAACGGAATGTCGGCGAGAAAACACAGGAGGGCCGACGGTAACGCGCTTTGCGAAAAGACCGTAAAGATGATCGCGCCATCGAACCCCTGGGAGCGCAGCATGCGAATCATCGCGAGATCGCGCTCGGGTCCGCGGTCCGTGGTCGCCTTGAGCCACGGCGCATCGTAGACGATCGTCTCGTCGATGCACGGAATCATTGGCGCGACCTTGGCCCCTGACGCCGACGTAAGCAGCGTGATCCGTCGGTCAGGCGCCGCGGCGCGCACGGCCTGAATCGCCGGCGTCGTCATGAGGACATCGCCTAAGCTGTCCAGCCGGACGCAGAGGATGCGACGCGCCGTATCCCAACTCATGAGCCGAGAATCAGGTCAGCGACACGATCGAATCGCCGCACGACGTGGTCGGGAGCCCGCAGCGGAGACCACTCCCACTCGGTCTCACCACCCGAGTCGAAGAGGATGGCCCGGCAGCCGGCGCGATGCGCCGCTTCTATATCATCGAGAATATCTCCGACAAACCAGGTAGTTTCTGGCGCCGCATCGAGCGCGCGCATGGCGTGTTGAAGCAGACCGGGCGCCGGCTTCCGACAAGCGCACCCTTCGTCGGGAGCGTGCGGGCAGTAAAAGAACCGTTCAATTGGCAGCCCAAGACATTCGCGGAGCCGGCGCTCGGTTCGCTCGAGATCGGCGGCGGTGAAACATCCGAGCGCCACGCCCGGTTGATTCGAGACGACGGCGAGTCGAAAGCCAGCGTTCGACAATCGCGCGAGCGTCTCGCCCACGAGCGGCATGAGCTCGAACGCCGCCGGATCACGAGCTCCCGGGACGTTGTGCACCAACGTGCCGTCCTTATCCAGAAGCACCGCCCGATCGCTCATGCAGCGGTCAGTCGCCCGGCCCCATGCCTATCGGCGACATCATCATAGAGTCGATCGACAGCGGCCGCGACATGACACCACTGGAACGATCGGCGGACCCGCTGCACGGCATGGTGCGACATCCACGCGCGCATGTCGGGACAACACAGCAGGGCCTTCGCCCGCTCCGCGATCGCCTGCGGATCGCGTGGCGGAACAAGGAATCCCGTCTCTCCGTCGATCACGGTGTACTTGATCCCCCCAACCGCGGATCCGATCACGGGCGTTCCGCATGCCATGGCTTCCAGGGGTGTAATGCCGAAGGGTTCGTACCAGGGCGTCGTAACGAACGCATCGGCCGCGCTGTAGTACTCCCTCAGCCGGTCGCCGCCACGTCGGCCGACGAGCGTGATGGCCTCACCGACGCCGGCAGCGGCCGCGACGGTGCGCAGCTGACGGAGGTACGGCGTCGCGACTTCGTCCGGTTCGTCGCTTTCACCGCCGACGATCATGAGCCGAACCGGAATGCCATGCTCGTTTCGGAGCCGCGCGAGCGCGCGCACCACATCATCGACTCCCTTGCGTGGTACCATGCGCCCGAGTTGCAGCAGGAGGGGATCCGCGGAGTCGTAGCCGATCGCCATCCGGGCCGCCTCGCGATCGAGCGGACGGAAGCGTTGGCAATCGACGCCGCACGGCACCACCCGCAGTCGATTCGGCCGCGCGTGATACAAGGCAATCAAATCCGTGGCATCCTGCGGGCACTCGGCGATGACCGCGTCGGCTTCGGCGATGAGACGCTCTTCAATGCAGCCCCGCGTCGGCGGGAATCGATCGGCGTCCTTTTGATGGAGCAGTCGCACACGGCCGAGGGCGTGGAAGGTGATGACGAGCGGAATCGGGATGGGAATGCGCAGCAGGGAAGCGGCGACCGCCGACGTCCAGAAGTGCGCGTGCAGCACATCGTAGCTTCGTCCGTTGCGTTGCATGAAGTCGTGCATCCACTGCGCGAACGCCGGCATGTACGGCAACAACTCTTCTTTTGGCACAACCGTCGGCGGACCCGCCTCGACGTGGATGACGCGCACCCCGGCGGACCAGTCGACGATCGTCGGCGTCCGCGGGTCTTCGCGGCGGGTGAAGATGTCGACGGTCGCGCCGCGCGCCGCGAGACCCTGAGCCAGTTCCGCGACGTAGACGTTCTGGCCACCGGCATCGACTCCGCCCAGGAGCGCGAGCGGCGATGCGTGCTCACTGATCATGGCGACGCGCTTCATGCCAACCTCTCAGCGGCATGGACCACGTCGTCCACGGACACACCGGCCGCGCACTCATGCGCGGTGGGACACACCTCGTATGAGCAGGGCCGACAGGCGACCGGCGACCACAGGACCTCATGTCGATCGCGCTCGAGTGGCGCCCAACGTGGGACATCGGATCCCGAAGCGATGACGACGCTCGGTGTTCCGAGCGCGGCGGCGACGTGTGAGACGCCCGTGTCGTTGCAGACGAGGATGCTGGCTCGCTCGATCACGGCCGCGAGCACATCCAGCGTGGTGAGGCCGGCGAGATCGACGGCATGGTTCGTCATCGAGCGACGCACCGCGTTCGTGAGCGCGATCTCGCCGCCCGATCCGGTGAGCACGATCGCGTACCCGCGTGCCGCGAACGTGTCCGCGACGGAGGCGAAGCGTCGGGGCAGCCATCGTCGCGACGACAACCGCGCGCCTGGATGGATGCAGACGTAGGGGTGACGCGGCACGAGCTCCGACGCGCGAGCGCGTGCGGTGGCGGTCAGTGGTAGCTCGAGCGTCGCGCCCATGTCGGGGCATCCGAGCGCCCGCGGGACCGCAAGGAGCCGTTCGATCTCCGAACCGCTGGTCGGCCATGGGACGAAGCTTCCCTCTGGCGGCACGGCGTCGCCGGCGGGATAGAACCCGGCGTTCCGGCGCGCGCCGAGAAGGGCGACGAACGCATTGATGTGCGTTCCGCTCCCATGGAGCTGGATCGCGAGATCAATGCGTCGAGCCTGCATGCGGGTCAGGAATTCCGCGATGCGCGCCTGATCGATCGGCACCTCGGGGATGCCCGGATAGCCAGGGAATTCCTCGAAGGCGTCGAGGTAGGCGGGGAAGCGATCGACCAGTGTCCGTGCCCACGCAAGCCCGATCAGCGTGATGTGCGCATGGGGATGGCCGGCGCGAAGCGACCGCAGCGCGGGAACCGCGCACAGCAGATCGCCCAGATATAGCGCCCGCACGACGACGATCTGCCTGCTGTCCAACATACCTGGCGGCTAGGCAGATGGCATGCCGAGGCATACGCTGTGCGCCGGTCATGACCGTGCCAAAAGAGCCCCGACTATGGACCGCGGATGCGCGAGCGAGTTGGCGACGCGTGGGACGCCTCGTCGATGCCCAAGGCATTTGTCAGACGATCATGGTTCAGCTCACTGGCGGCGTCTTTCTCACGGGCTTGGCGCTCGCGCTCGGCGCCGGCGATCTCGTCGTTGGTGTCTTGGCGGCATTGCCGTTCGCGGCGAAAGTCTCACAACTGATCCTTTCGTGGTGGGTCGAGCGCGCGGGACACTGGCGCGAGTCGGCCGTGCTCGGCGCATGGGTCGGCCGCGCGCTGATGCTCGTGGTCGCTGGGATCGGCATCGTACATCCGCCGGGTGCGATCGCCCTCGGCGTCCTCGTTCTGACCATGGCGCTGTCGTCACTCGCGGCCAGTCTGTTCGATCTCTCCTATCAGACGTGGATGGCCGAGATCATCCCGGAGCCGTTGCGTGGCGTGTTCTGGGGAAAGCGCGGACAGATCGCGGGCGCGGCCGGGATCGTCATGTCGCTCGCGGCTGGTTCGTTGATCGATCTCGTGCACACGTCCCTCGTGGCGTATGCGGTTGTTTTCGCGGTCGCGTCCGTGGTGGGGTGCTTCGGGGTGTTCTTTCTGCGTCAGGTGCCGGCACCCCGGCGTCGTCGCTCGCGTCTCGAAGGCGAGGGGTTGCGACGTGCGCTCCTACGCCCTTTGCGCGATGCGAACTATCGCCGGCTCCTCGTGTTCAGCGGATGCTGGAGCTTCCTGGCCGGGGCGATGGCGCCATTCTACGTCGTGTACATGCTGCGGGAGCTGCACCTGCCGGTCATTGCCGTGACGGCGCTCCTGTCATTGTCCAACGTCGTCTTGTCGATCTCTCAGCCGCGGTGGGGATCGTTGGGCGACCGCTTCGGCAACAAGCCGGTGCTGCGCATCAGCTCGTATCTCATTGTTTTCGCGACGCTGTTCTGGTTCGCGTCGGCGCCGGGGCATGCGTGGCCCATCATCTTGGTCCAGGCGATTGGCGGTATCGGGTGGAGCGCGTTCCATGTCAGCCAGACGAACTGGATCCTGAAGCTGGCGCCGGAGAACGAGCGACCGTCGTATCTGGCCGCGTTCGGAGCGATCGGTGGACTCGCCGAGGGGTTGGCGCCGATTGTTGGTGGGGCGTTATTGGTGTTCTTGCAATCACGCGGGATCGGGAGCTTCGCGTCGTACCGGTTCATGATTGCGGGGCAGGCGGTCGCGCTGGCGGCGGCGACGTGGCTGCCGAGTGTGATTCGCGAGCCCGGAGGAGTCGCGGTCGGTCACCTGATCCGGGTCATGGCGCGATTCTATTCTATAGAGGGCAGCGGGCCGGTGGCGTCCGTGCTCCAATTCGGGTATACGCACCTGGCTCGCGTGGCCGACGTTCTCGCTCGTGATTATCCGCACGACGCCGAACCGCTCTGAAGCAGCGCGTCCCAGTCGCGCGCGAATCGGTCGATCGCGAACCGTTGGCAGGCCGTGCGGCGCGCGCCCTCGCCCAACCGCCGCGCGGCCTCGGGATCGTGGAGGAGTGCGCGGGCGGCGTCAATCACGCGATCCAGTGATGTATCGATATAGCCGGACACGCCGTTCTCGATGACCGTCGCCATCTCACCAGTGGCCAGTCCGACGACCGGTAGCCCGGCCATCATCGCTTCGATCATGGCGAGCGAGAGGCTGGTTTGGCGAACGGGGCTGAAGAAGAATCGATAGTGCGCGATGAATGGCGCGAACTCCGTCGGTGGGATCGGGCCGAGGCCACCGAACGGCTCGGTGCCGAGGCCGACGAGATCGATCGGCACGGCCGCGCGAGCCCGGTCGAAGAGATCAGCGCCCATTCGTCGGCCGCGCTCGTGCAAATTGTTGATCGCGGTGATGCCGCGAGGAATTTCGCCGGAGTACCGCGCCTGGACCGGCAGATGAACGCCGTGCTCGATGACATGGGCGCGTGATCGGCCCGTGTCCCACATGAGCGCGTTCCACGGGGTGACATGCACGACCGTGACATCAGGGTCATCGACCGGATGAGGTTCGGCGAATGGATGCGTTAGTGGTGGGTCGTGTTCGATGAAGAGACGTGGACCCGCTCGCTGCGCGTCACTCAGCAGGTTGTCGTGATAGACATCTTTCGACTGGAATATCACCCAATCGAACGTCTCATCGCGCACGGCTTCGGCCGGTAGCTCATGCAGGTTGTCCGGCCAAGGAAAATCTCCCGCGCGTCCGGCGTAGGGATGTGGTCGCCCGGGCTTGAAGGGAACCCAGAAGTCGTGCGGTATCTGCGTAAGGTCGAGCAGATAGTTGCCGTGCACGTGCCACGTCAGAATACGAAGACGCCTCATGATCCGGACCATCGGTATGTTTTGTGCCAAACGCGACCCCACCATGAGTGATATCTCACGCCGCAAAGCGGTCGGCAACCTGAGCGCGGGTCTCGCCGCGGCCATAATACCTATGGGGGGCGCATTGTCACAGTCGGCATCACACGAGCGTCCGCTCGAAGATCCTACGACCAAATACCCGAAGCCGCCATTCAAGTCGCAGTCACAACCGTGGCCCGGGCTGGCGAGTCGCATGGATCCGCGGCCCGACCATGGAGAGCAGAGCTATCGCGGCTCCGGTCGTCTGGCCGGGCGCAAAGCCTTGATCACCGGTGGGGATTCGGGCATGGGGCGCGCGGCGGCCATCGCCTTCGCGCGCGAAGGGGCTGACGTCGCGATCAACTACTTGCCCGCCGAGGAGGAAGATGCGCGCGAAGTGGTCGGGCTCATCAAAGGGGCGGGTCGGGTCGCGGTGCCGATTCCCGGGGATATTCGAGACGAGGCGTTCTGTGAGCGGCTGGTGGCCGATGCCATCAAAGGTCTGGGTGGGCTCGACATCGTGGTCAGCAATGCCGGGCGACAGCAGGCGCATGCTTCGATTCTCGATATCACGACCGAGGAATTCGATTGGACGATGAAGACGAACATTTATGCGCCGTTTTGGATCATCAAAGCGGCGCTGCCGAGTCTCAAGCCCGGCTCAACGATCATCGCGACGACCTCGGAGCAGGCGTATGATCCATCGGCCGATCTGTACGACTACGCTCAGACGAAGGCGGCGACCATGAACTTCGTGAAGTCGCTTGCCAAGCAATTGGGTCCGCGTGGTATTCGCGTCAACGGCGTGGCGCCAGGGCCGGTTTGGACGCCGCTCCAGGTGAGCGGCGGGGCGACGCAGGAGAAACTCCAGAAGTTCGGCGGGCAGACATCACTCGGCCGTCCCGGGCAACCCGCGGAGCTGGCGTCGATCTATGTGCAGTTGGCGGCCGACGGGCCGAGCTTCGCGACCGGCAACATCTATGGCTCGGGCGGTGGAACCGGGCAGCCATAGGATCGCTGACACGGATCTATCTCTGCCGCCACCAACGCGTGATGGACGCTCTGAAATCTTTGGGCGTCTGCCCAAAGAGTCGATGCCCGAGTGCCAGTGAGCGCCGGCGAAGGGATCGTTGGCGTTTCATGATGGACCCGAGGAGCAAGGTGCGAGCGCGGGCATCGCCAAAGCGATCGTCCCCTTCGATGACAATAGAGTTGAGGGTGGCCAGATCGTGTTCCTTGCCCAACCACGTCTCGAGGCGTCGAAGCGTATCGGGTCGAGACCGTGGCCCGTTCGGCAAGCGGGCAAAGAGCCGAACCTGATACCAATGATCCTTGACCCGCTTCCGCCACTCATGAAACGCGGCCGGCTCGGCGTCGAGCGTGAGATCCCGCCCCGCCGCGCGCGCCCGTCGGTAGCCGTCGACGGCACCCGCGCGTGCCGCGGGAAAGTCACCGACGCGCTGGATCTCCGGTAGCACCTCATCACAGGACGCGCGCAGTGCTTTCCTGGCGCGCCGCACGATGGACTCCATCTCCGCCTTCGCCCGCTGCTTTCGGGCGCTCAGACCGTGACTGACAGCGCGAACCACGTGCGGGGAGACCGCATTCGGATACCGGCCGCGAAGCTCGCGCACGGTGTCCAGCGTGGCGTCGGCATCGCGTAGGGATGAAAGATCGTGCGCCACCGTCCGCAGGCGCGCGTTCTCGTCGGTGTAGCCGGAGGCCAGCGGCTGACGGAGCAGGCGCAGGACGGCGCGGATCTTTTTGACGCATTTCCGCGCCTCGTAGATGCCATTATCGTCAGGGGCGTCACCGTCCAGGGCGTCCAGCGCGGCGGTGAGCTCGGATCGCACGATCCGGCGCAGTTGCTTCCGCATGCCGCCCCGCGCCTTGAGGCGATAGCCCATGCGCTACCGGGATGCAAGCGCGGTACCCGTGGCATCGTCCATGCGTCGCACGGTCTCGAGAGGAGGATTCAACAATGAATGCGACCTGGCGACCTCATGAAAAACACGGGCAACTGACGAAGCAGAGCGATTTGCCCGACAGCGTTTACGCTTTTCCGAAAGAGCGGAAGGAGCCCCTGACCGATGCGAAGCATGTGCGCAATGCCGTCGCGCGATTCGATCAGGTAATTGGGGTGTCCGACGCCGAACGTCAGCAGGCGTTCAAGAATATCGAGAAGGCGGCCAAGCACTATGGCGTCGATCTGAGCGAGACGTCCTGGCACGATCTGGGGGTGCATCCGCAGCGTAATCGGAAAGCCGCCGCGAAAAAAGCGGCCGCGACCCGGAAGCGCCGCTCTACTTGACGTCCGCGCCCTGGATGGCCGCGCGCGCTCGTTCGATGAGCGATGAACGGAGCGCGCGCGCCGCGCCCAGGTCCGGCTCGATCAGCGTCGCCTCGAACATCATCGTCGTATCATTGGCGCTGATGAGCGCGATGTCCGGATTCTTGTCCGGCGCGAGATCGTGCAGGGCGGTGCGCGCGTGCTCCAGACCGACGCTCGCCGGCACGGAGATCGTGAGCTTGAACGTCGACCCGTTTTCGTGCGAGAGATTATAGAGGCGTGATCCCGTGATATCCTTGTTCGGGATGATCATGAGACCATCCTGCAGTGTCGCGAGCCGCGTCGTTCGAAGCGTGAGGTGTTGAACGCGGCCGATGATCCCACCGTCGCCGACCCGGATCCAATCGCCGACGCGGAGGGGCCGATCCCACAGGATCGTGAAGCCCGCGATGAGGTTAGCCAACGAGTCCTGGGCCGCGAATCCGAACGCGAGGCCGACAATGCCGAGTCCGGCGATCACGCCGCCCAGGTTCAGTCCGATCGCGCTCAGGGCTTCGACAACGCCGAGTGTCAGCAGCGCGGCGCGCACGACCGAGATGACGAGGTCGATCGCCTCGGGCGAGACCTTTGACCGCGTGAACAGGCGCGTGCCGATGATACGAACGGCTTCGGCCGCCGCCATGAAGATCCACAGCGTCAGTGCGGCCGCCGCGACGCGCGACGCGCCGAGGATGAGGGCGGCTACCGTGGCGGCCAGGAGCAGGCCGAGCGCGCCGGCGTGCTTCGCTTGACCGTGGAGCCGGCGGCGGATCCACAGTGTGAATCCGAGAATCACCGCCGCCACGGCGAGCGCGATCAGCAGACGCGGCAGCAATCGCACGAACGCCGCGGCGACGCCGGCGACCCAGTGTTCGGCTGTCACCGGGAGGGTCGTCAGCGAGTCTTTGAGGACGCGGGCCGCATCCGTCCCGACCGGCGGTAGGGGAATCGTCGGCGGCTTCTTCGGGGGTTGGCCCGGCAGGACTTGCAGGAGCACTCAGCGCGTGTGCCGTTTGCGCTTGGCGACCTTTGCGCCCTGCTTGCCGAGCGCCGTGCGGGTTTTCTTGGACAAGTGCGCTATTGTCTTCTTTCGTTTGGCCGCGGCTGCTGCCTTCTTGATGTTCTTGCGCGCGGCCTCTTTTTGCTTTGACGTTGCCATAACCTCATCAACAGCACGGCGCGTGCCTTGCACCGGGGCTCCGTATGATCCCCGGGTATACGTATGGTTCAGCTGCCGTCGCCAAATCTCCGGTCACCCTGGCTGAGCTGCAAGAACTGAAGGCCAGCGCCAACTTCACGGCCGAAGACGAACGCTGGTTGCGGCACGCTGGCGAGTTACTCGCGCCCCACACCGCTGAGATCGTGGGAGCGTGGCGCGCGGTGATCGCGGCCAATCCCCATCTCGCGCGCTATTCGTCGCGACCCGATGGATCGAAAGATCCGCACTACGGCGAGACGAGCGGCGCACGATTTCAGCAGTGGATCATCGATACCTGCTGTCGTCCGTACGACCAGGCGTGGCTCGATTATCAGCAGGAAATCGCGCTGCGGCATACGACCTTGAAAAAGAACGTCACGGACGGCGTGCAATCAGCGCCGCACGTTCCCTTACGTCACATCATCGCGTTCACGGCGGTGGTGAACGATCCCAACATCCTCAAGCCACGACTCACGGCCGCCGGTGATGATGCGGTCGCGGTGGACCGCATGCATCAGGCGTGGTGCAAGTCGGTCATGATTCAGGTGGCGTTGTGGGCCGAGCCGTACACGAATCCCTCGTTAGCGCCGAACGAGTGGTGAAGGAGATGCACGATGACAACGACATTGCACAGAGACATCGCCCTGCCGACGCACGATCAACTCGTCCGGGCACTGCGCGAGGCGCAGGCGGATGACAACGGTGGACTCGGCAATCACATGTGGGCCGTCCTGGTCGATCGCCTCGGCGTGGTGACCGCGGTCGCGTACTCTGGCGAGACCTTCGGCGATCAGTGGCCCGGCAGTCGCATCATTGCGGCGCAAAAGGCCAATACGGCCAATGCGTTCAGCACGGACTCGTCGGCGCTCTCGACGGCCAACCTGTACGCCGGCGTCCAACCCGGCGGGATGCTCTACGGTCTCCAGGACACGAATCCCGTCAACATCCATGCGGCGTACGATGGAGATCCGCATGACTATGGCACGACACGCGATTTCTTGATCGGCCGCCAGATCGGCGGCGTGATCGCCTTTGGTGGCGGGCTCGCGCTGTACGATGCGTCAGGAAGTATCGTCGGTGGTCTGGGTGTTTCCGGCGACTACTCGTGCGCCGACCACAACATCGCGTGGAAAGTGCGGCACGCGCTCGAGCTGGACTTTGTTCCGGCGACGTCGGATCGCGCCGACGACAACATCATGTACGATATCGAGAACGGCAAGAGCAAGAGCGGGTGGGGGCACGCCGAGTGCGTGAAGGGCACGACGAAGGTCTCCGAGTCGCTCACCAAGCAGTACCCGACCCGGCGTCGATAACGGCTTTCGCGAATGCGTCGGGCTCTGCCTGCGGCAGGTGGTGCCCGACGCCGGCAGTCACGGTGGGAGTCGTCACTTGACCGTAATAGTGCCCTTCATGCCTAACGCCTGGTGCGGTGTACAGTAAAAATGATAAACACCGGCCGGCGCGCCAGTGAATGAGATCGTATAGGTCTCATTCGGTGTGACCATGAGGGGTCC
>DASRDS010000126.1:0-1062 GCA_035652495.1 Gemmatimonadaceae bacterium | reverse complement strand
TGTGAAGTCTCACGACGTCATTCACATTCGCTGACGCGAATTGAAGTTGTTCATCCGGGCCCACCTGGGGACTCTGGTGGTTGCGAGGCCAACCAGACCAGGAGGAAACCCGGATGAACAGCCATAGTCTTGCCCGGACGTCGCCATTCAGTCGAGAGCTGTTGGTGCGGCGAGTGCGAGGAGAGAATTGGACCGTCGCTGCGGCCGCCGAGGCATTCGGCGTCAGTCGCCGGACTGCGTACAAGTGGCTGGCGCGCTTCGACGAGGGAGCGCTGCGGGATCGGTCTTCAAAACCGAAGACGTCTCCGCAGCAAACACCGGCGGCGCTGGTCGAGTGGATCGTTCGTCTTCGTCGGCAGCGATGGACTGGAGCGCAGATCGCCGCTCGGCTCAAGCTGCCACGCTCGACAGTGCACCGCATTCTCCGACGGGCTGGATTGTCGCGGCTGAAGCTGCTCGAGCCGCCTCAGCCTGTCATTCGCTACGAGCGAAAGCATCCAGGCGAGCTGGTGCACATCGACGTGAAGAAGCTCGGTCGCATCGGCCGAGTCGGTCACCGTATTCACGGCGATCGAACGACGCGAGTGCGTGGCATCGGATGGGAGTTTGTCCACGTCGCGGTCGACGACGCTTCACGGCTCGCGTACGTCGAAGTCCTGCCGGATGAGAAGGGTCCGAGCTGCACGGCGTTTCTCCGTCGAGCTCTGGCCTGGTATCGCCAGCTCGGCATTCGAGTACGACGAGTCATGACGGACAACGGCTCCGCTTATCGCTGGCCGTCCGGGCTCTTTGGCCGCCTGCTATCGAACAGCCGCATCAAGCACCTCAAGACAAAAGCGTATCGGCCACAAACCAATGGCAAGGCGGAGCGATTCATCCAGACGATGCTGCGCGAGTGGGCCTACGCTGTGCCGTATTCTTCGTCGAGGCAGAGGCATCGCGCATTGTCTCGATGGCTCGTGCACTACAATCGCGAACGACCGCACGGTAGTCTAGGCGGCAGACCACCGATCTCCAGACTGAACCGGAAGAGTGAACAACGTGCTTAGAAACGACAGCTAG
>DASRDS010000125.1:0-9150 GCA_035652495.1 Gemmatimonadaceae bacterium | reverse complement strand
CGCCTACGCTCCCGATCAGCGCAACCTGCACTTTCGCCGGGTCATCGGGCGCCTGGCGCCGACGGCGGACCTGGCGTCGGCACGCCAGGAATTCCAGACGATCACCTCTTCCCTCAAGCAGCAATATCCACAAGCCGAGGTCGATGTCGATTACACGCTCGAGCCGCTCCAGACCGCGATTGTCGGCGCCGCGCGACCGGCGCTGCTCGTGCTCTTCGGCGCCGTCGGCTGCCTCTTGCTCATTGCGTGCGCCAATGTCACGAACTTGCTCCTCGTGCGCGCCACCGGCCGCGCGACCGAAATCGCGCTCCGGATCGCGATCGGCGCGGGACGGCGGCGCGTGGTGCAGGAGCTGCTGGTCGAGAGCGTGATGCTGTCGCTCGCCGGCGCGGCGATCGGTGTGCTGCTGGCCATCAACGGCGTGCATTTCGTGGTCGCGTCGAAGGTCGCCGGGTTGCCACGCCTCGAGGATGTGACGCTCTCTTGGCGCGTGCTGCTCTTCACGGTGACGATCGCCACGCTGACCGGCGCGCTCTTCGGCCTCGTGCCCGCCTACGACGCTTCCAACATTGACCTCGGCGCGACCCTGAAACTGGGAAGAGGCATGAGCGCGCATCGCCGCAGCGGCCGAACGCGTGGCGCGCTCGTGATCGCCGAGACCGCGATCGCCGTGGTGCTGCTCATTGGCGCTGGGCTGCTCACGCGCAGCCTCCTGCACCTCATGGACGTTGATCCCGGATTTCGGCCGGCACAAGTCGTCGCGTTCGACGTGAACTTTTACAGCGAGAAGTACGCGAACTGGGCCCGGGTCCGTGAGTTCGCGCACGCGGTCAAGAATCGACTGCTCGCGATCCCCGGCAGCCGTGCGGCCGGCTATGGATTCGGCGTACCATTCGCCGGATACCCGGACTTTCCGGTGACCTTCGACATCGAAGGCCGACCGACCGCAAAAGACCAACAACCGGCGGCGATCTTCGAGCCCATCTCGGCCGGATACTTCGCCGCGATGGGCGTCCCCATCAAGCAGGGCCGCGAGTTCACCGACGATGACCGATCGCATGGCCACCGCGTGCTCGTGATCAACGAAGCGTGCGCCCGGAAATACTTCCCGGCCGGCGATGCCATCGGGCACCATCTCACCCTCGGCGGGAACGCCGACTCCACCGGCAAGGGAGACCTCGTCCAGATGGGCGGCGACATTGTCGGCGTCGTCGGCGATATGAAGTTCGATGATCTGCGAGCGCCGGTGCTCCCCGAGATCTTCCAGCCCCACGAGCAAGTGTCACGAGCGTTTCTCACGTTCGTGGTGCGCACGACCGCCGATCCCACGCAAGTCCTGGCCGCCGCATCGCGCGCGGTCGGCGCGGTCGATCCCGATGTGCCGATATTCCATGCGCGCAGCTTGAGCGCAGACATTGCCGCGTCGCTCGCGCGGCCGCGCCTCTACGCGACGGTCGTCACGACGTTCGGCGTCGTGGCGCTCATTCTGGCGGTTGTCGGCATCTACGGGGTGCTCGCGTACGTCGTCCGCGAGCGCCGGCGCGAGCTTGGCATCCGTCTCGCCCTCGGCGCTCGCGCGGGCCAGGTCGTGCAGCTCGTCGTGGGTCAGGGGTTGCGCCTCGTCAGCATTGGGATCGCGATCGGGTTGATCGTGGCGCTCGTTGGGAGCCGCGTGCTGGCCAGTTTGTTATTCGGCATCCAGCCGAACGATCTCACGACTTACGAGATCGTCTGCGGGGCCCTGCTCGCGGTCGCGGCGCTCGCGACTTGGTTGCCCGCCCGGAGCGCCGCGAGCATCGATCCGTTGATCACGATGCGGTCGGACTGACTACTGGCGGTGCAGCGAGACCGTGGTCGAGTAGCCTGCGAAGTCGAGCGCGCCCTGGATTTGTGAGGCGTCCGTGAACCGGCCGCTGAACCCAGAGTCCACCGACTCCGGCGTAAACAGGAGGAGGACCGTCGAGCCGGAGACGGTGCCGCGCACCGGGAATCGGGTGACCGCGCTCGCCATGGTGTCGACACCGACGCCGCTGACGGAGCGGTCGGGATGCAACGTGAGCTGAAGCGTCAGCGCATGCGGGCCCACGACGCCCTTCCACATGCCCGTGACCGTGTGAGTTGGTTCGGTCGGGCTTGTGCAGGCCGCCGCAAAGATCAAGGCGAGCAGGACCGCTAAGCGTCGCATATACCAGGTTAGACACAATCACTCACCAAGGGGTTCCCTGCCTCGGTCGAATGGGACGACGCGTCAACGGGCCATTGAGCTCCTGTTGGCCCACCTGCGCCCGTTCGACGGCGTTGAGCAGCTGGCGAGCGTGCGTCTCGTCGATGTTCGGCACGGCATCCCCGCCGCCCGGCTGGCCGAATCCACCGCCGGGTGTCGTGCCGGCGGCGGTCTGCGGGTTGCCGGCGTATCCGGACTTCGTGAGGTTGCCGCCGCCCCAATCGGCCGCGTCGCGGTGACGCGAGAGTTGCGATGGCGGGTCGGTGGCATCGGCGAGCCGGCGCAGCGCGACCTCGAGATTCCATTTCGCGTCGCGATCGTTCGGGTTGAGGAGCAGCGCTTCTTCGTATGACGAGACGGCGCCGCGCAGCGCCATTCGCTTCGACAGGTGATCGAACGAGGAGCGCGCCTGCCAGACGTACGTGTTGCCGAGGTTGTAGTAGGAGCGCTCCGCGAGCGTCGGATCGCCGGCGACGGCCGTGTGATAGTTTTGGGCCGCGGCGTCGAAGCGGCCGAGTCGATAGTCGGTGGTGGCCAGGTCGTAGTCGAGCAGCGGGAGCGCGTCCGACTGGCGGGCCATGGTCGCGTCGTGGATCAGCGACTGGTAGGCTCGCTGTGCTTCGTGCCAGGAGCGCGCCTGGTAGAGGCGCGCGGCGTGTTGGCGATCGGCGAGGTTCGCGATCCGATGGCGGAACACGACGGCGGCGAGCGCCAGCACGGCGAGGACGGCGAGCGTGCGTCTCATTGGATCAGGAAGAGCGCGAAGGCCAACACTAGCGGCCACTGGAACCGATCGATGTTCGCGAGTCGCGCGGTGCCGGCGATCGGCCGCCCCGGCATCTGCGCGAGCCGCGCGGCGATCGGGATGACGCTCGTTGGGCCCGACCAGCGGGCGTAGACGCCGCCGGTGCGGCGGGCGATGTCTCGGAGGTTGTCCTCCACGAGCCGCGTCGTCGCGCCGCTGTCGATCGGGGCGCCTTCGGCGGTGCCGACGCCGACCGCGAACGTCCGGACGTGGGCGGATTCTAGCGTGCGGATCGCGCCTTCGAGTTTGCCGGCGTTGTCCTCGCCGTCCGAGAGCACGACGAGCGCGGTATAGGTGCTGTCGCCTCGGATCACGTTGGCGGCGACGCCGGACGCGGCTTCGAGGTTGGTTGCCGGGTCCGGGACGTCGGCTGGGGACGCCGCGGCGAGGAAGGCCTCGAATGTCGAGCGATCGACCGTCGCTGGGAGCTGTAGGAAGCCGTCGCCGGCGAATACGAGGAGGCCGACGCGATCGTTCGGGAGGGCGGCCGCGATGGCTCGCGCCGCCGCTTTCGCCGCGTCGAGGCGTGACGGGACAATGTCCGTCGAGCGCATCGAGCGCGACAGGTCTAGGAGGAACAGAACGTCGGCGCCGTTCCCCGCTACTGATTTCTTGCCCGTGCCACTCTGTGGTCTTGCCAGCGCGAACATCGACAGGGCTATTCCCGCGATACCCGCGGCCGCTACCAGGGTTTGTCGACGCTTACTCGGGAAGACGGAGTGCGATTCGAGGAGGAGGTGCGATTCTCCGAAGGCGTTTATTGCTTCGCCCCTTCGGCGCTCGCGTCGCGCGGCGGCGAGGGCACACAGCCCGACTACCGGAGCTATCAGCCAGAGGAGCCAGGGAGTCGCGAAGCTCACGGAACGCCTTTCAGGAGAGTTTCGCTCAAGGCGACAGAGGCGGTCAACAGAAGAAGGGCCAGAGCGAGTGGGACCCAGAACATCTCGCGATAGCTCAATACTTCGCGCAGCGTCAACTCCGTGCGCTCGAGACGATCGATCTCGCCCATGACGTGCTCGAGCGCCGCATTGTCGGCCGCGCGATAGTAGCGGCCGCCACTGGTCGTGGCGATGCGTTGGAGGAGTCGCTCCTCGAACGTCGTGAGCGACGACGGCGCCTCGCCCATGCTGGCGGGAATCTCGCTCCTCGAGACTTTGTTCGAGCTGACGCCGACCGCGTATACGCGGATGCCGAGGGCGCGCGCGATGGCGGCGGCGGTCAGCGGGTCTGGCGCGCCGGTGTTGTTGCCACCGTCCGTGAGCAGCACGATCACGCCGCTGCCGCGCGGCAAGTCTTCGAGGTGCAGCTCGGCCATCGCGAGCGCGGTGCCGATGGCCGTGCCATCGGGAAGCAGGCCGATGTCCGCGCGATGCAGGAGGTCCAGGACGACCGCGTCGTCGGTCGTGAGTGGCGCTTGCGTGAAGGCGCGGCCCGCGAAGACGACGAGGCCGAGGAAATCGTTTGGGCGACGGGAGACGAAGCTGGCGAGTACGCGCTTGGCCAGGTCGATGCGGCTGGCGTCGCCGAGGTCGCGGGCCTTCATGCTGCTCGAGATGTCGAGCGCGAGCATGACGTTGCGGCCGCGCATCTTGGTCTCGCGGATTTCGCCCTCGATCCGCGGGCGGGCTAGGGCTACGACCACGAGAGCGAGGGCCGCCGTGCGCAGCCACGCCGGAAGGCGCGCCCAGCGTGCGCGGGGGGTCGATGGGGTGTCGACCATCGGGAGCGCCACCCACTGGCGTGGGCGGCGGTCGCGGAGAGCGTCCGCGACGACCGCTAGCAGCAGGACGAAGGCCCACGGGTCAGCGAAGTGCATCGATGACCTTTTTCGCTTTCGCCGTGTACGTCTGCGGGCGCCAGCCGGCGAACTTCACGCGATCGGCTTCGCGAAAGAACTCGGCGACTTCTCCGTTGACGTTCAGCGCGGACAGAACCTCGGCTGTCGTCCTCTCGAGCGCCGGCACGCCTCTCGTGGCTGCGATGTAGCCGCGTACGATGTCAGCCGCCTGCTGGTACTGGTGTTCGACTCCGACATCGCTCTGTTCAACTTGGCGGAGCTGTTCTAGCGCCAGATCATACGGGCTCGGGCCCTGTTGGATTATTTCTTCTTGCGCCTTCGGCGCTCCGCGTGTGCTCCGAAGGAGAGCCCGAAGACCCAATACGAGTACCAGTACAACACCGACAGCGATCGAGAGCGTCGTGACGGGCCACGGGGCATCGACATCTCGTATGTCCCGCAACGTCGCATCACCGGTCGGCAGCACGGAGCGTACAAAGACCGGAATCGGGGCGCTGAGCAACGTGTCAGTGCCGTTCGACGATCGATAGGCGACCGCGAACGACGGGACGACTTGGGAATCCGGCCGAAAAAAGGCCACGCGGACTTGGCCGACAACTTTTCCATCTGCTATGTGCAGCGAATCGGCTGAGAGCAGCCGGACACCATCCGGGAGCGTGTCGCGTACGCGCGGCACGTGATCAATCAGCGTCGCGCCACGCGGGAGAGCCCATGCCAGGCGCACAACAAAAGGATCACCGACAGTGAGTGGCTGCCCCGTCATCGCGACTGCCGCCGCTCCCGGCGGCGAAAAAACGCGATCAGCGGCGCGACATAGCCGCGGCCGGTCTCGAGCCGGATGATGTCCACGCCACGCCGCTCGAGCGACCGCCGGACCTCGGCGTCGAACCGTGTCCCGCGGGCGGCATAGTCGGAGCGTACAGCGTCGCTGCCGGTGTCGATCGTCCGCCACTGCCCCGACTCGGGGTCACGCACAGTGAGGAGCCCCACGTCGGGTAACTCGCGCTCGCGCGGATCGACCAATTGCACCGCGATCGTATCGTGACGCGCAGCCACCGCGTCGAGGGATCGGGCGTAGGTCCCGCGCGGGGCCACGAAGTCGGAAACGATGAACACGACCGCTCGGCGGCGGAGGACGCGATCGACGTACGCGAGGGCCGCGCCGAGGTCGGTGCCGCGGCCCGAGGGGTGAAAGGCGATCAGCTCGCGCAAAATGCGACGCGCGTGGCGGCGTCCTTTGGCGGGCGCCATGTACTGCTCGACGCGATCCGTGAAGAGGAGGAGCCCGATCCGGTCATGATTGCGGGCGGCCGCGAGCGTCAGGACCGCGCAGACTTCCGTGGCCAATCGGGCTTTGCTCCGGACGCGACTGCCGAATGCATCCGAGCCGCTGCGATCGACCAGCAGCACGACCGTGAGCTCGCGCTCCTCGACGTAGCGCCGGACGTACGTCGTGGTCGATCGCGCGGTGACGGTCCAGTCGATCGTGCGGACGTCATCGCCGAACTGGTACTCCCGGACGTCGGCGAACTCGACGCCGCGACCCTTGAACACACTCCCGTATTGTCCCGCGAGCATATCGCGCACGAGTCGCCGGAGGCCGAGCTCCAGCCGGCGGACGTCGTCGACGATCTCGGTCACGGCACGCGGTGCGTATCCAAAATGGTGTTGATCACATCGTCCGCGGTCACCCGCTCGGCGTCCGCTTCGTACGTCAGGATGACGCGATGACGCAGCACGTCGTGCGCGACCGCTTTGATATCCTCTGGCGCGACCCAGCCGCGGCCTTCCATGAACGCGTTGGCTTTGGCCGCGCGGACGAGACCTATGGCCGCTCGCGGGCTCGCGCCGTATTCGACCAAGGGATTTTTCTCACGCGTCGCTCGGATAATATCGAGCGCATAGTCGCGCGCTTTCGGGTCTAGCGCGGTCTCGTCCACAACGCGACGGGCTTGCATGATGCGAGCGGCGTCGAGAATCGGGCGTATAGTAGGAACGGAGCCCGAGGTGAGGTTATCGAGCATCTCGGCCTCGTCGCCCCGCGCCGGGTACGTGACCAGGAGCTTGAGCAGGAACCGGTCGACCTGAGCCTCGGGCAACGGATACGTGCCCTCATGCTCGATCGGGTTCTGTGTCGCCAACACGAGGAACGGTTCCGCCAGCGGGAATGTCTGCCCGCCGATCGTGACCTGCTTCTCTTGCATCGCTTCCAGAAGCGCGCTCTGGACCTTGGCCGGAGCGCGGTTGATTTCGTCGGCCAAGAGCAATTGGGTGAATATCGGGCCGCGTTGCACGGTGAACTCACCCGTGCGCTGGTTGTAGATCATCGTGCCGATGACATCAGCCGGCAAGAGATCGGGCGTGAATTGAACGCGGCGAAACGCGCAATCGATCGCGGCGGCGAGGGCCCGCACCGCCAGCGTTTTCGCGAGACCAGGAACCCCTTCGAGCAACACGTGCCCATCCGCAAGGAGCCCGATGATGAGGCCCTTGAGGAGCGCACGTTGCCCAATCACCACCCGATTGAGCTCGGCCTCGAGCTCGGTGAGGAAGGCGCTGTCGACGTCAGTAGGTGATGAGCGCACTCGTCTTGTGCGACCCCAACGCTTGCCGTCCGTTCAGGAACGACAGCGCGATCAGGAAGCTCAGCCCGACGACCTCGCCACCGAGTCGCTCAATGAGCTGCGCGGTCGCGCTGGCCGTGCCACCGGTCGCGAGGACATCGTCGACGACGAGCACGCGCGCGGGCGGCTCGTAGGCGTCGCGATGAATCTCGAGGATCCCGCTGCCGTACTCGAGCGCGTACTCGATGCGCTCGGTCGCGGAGGGGAGCTTGCCCTTCTTGCGCACGGGAATGAACCCGGCGCCCAGGGACTGCGCGACCGGCGCGCCGAAGATGAACCCGCGCGCCTCGATCGACACGACATGTGTCACCCGATCGTCGACGAACGGCGCCGCCATCGCTTCGGTCGCCCGCCGAAAGGCCTGCGCATCCGCAAGGAGCGGGGTCACGTCTTTGAAGTCGATCCCGGGCGTCGGGAAATCCGGGACATCGCGCACATAGGAGCGGAGATCGGTTTCGATGGCGGTCACTCGCGTACCACGGCGAAGGGTCGAGGAAGAGATTCGGCGGCCGATGTCGCCGACGAGATGATCGTTCGATCGCATCCACCCGCGCATGCGGTGGGCCCCGCCGCACGGCGGCCAGGAACTGCTCCGACGCGACGGCCTCGCCCGAAACGAGGAGCTCGACGCTCCCGTCCGAACGATTTTTCACCCAACCGGCAAGCCCTAATGCGTCGGCGCGCTCGCGCACGAACCAGCGAAATCCGACGCCCTGAACCCGCCCGGTCACCCGCAGGTGCTGTACAGGCACCAGCGGAATCTACTTGCTAGAGACGGACCCCCAGAAGGGCAGCCGCCGTTGCGGCGAGAACCGCGGCAAGGGCCGGCGGGTCATCGTTGTTGGGCATTGACCCGGACACGACCAGATCGCCACGGCGCACACGCGCGGCGACCATCTCGAGAGCCGCGGCCACTGCACGAGCGGTCGGATCGATCGACGCCGCCAATGGACTCGGCGCGGGGATCGCGGCCGGACGGAGCGGCGTCACGCGCATCGGTGTCATACGATGCGGTTCGGTCGAGCGCTCGATCGTCGGATTCATGAGCGGCGTTGGATCGCTCGGACCCGTCAACGGGAGTACCGGCCGACGAATCACGGGTTCAGGCTCAGGCTCCGGCTCACGCGCTTCCCACGGCATGGGCTCATCGCGCTGCTGCTCGACCACCACGGGCGTGGGCTCTTCGAGAAGCGGTGGCTCTTGGAGAACCGGGGGCTCTTCGAGAACCGGGGGCTCTTCGGCAACCGGGCGCGGAGGAAGCACATCGTCGAAGAGTCCCGTGTCGTCCTCGACAGTCTCGGCGACAACGGTCTCGGGCTCCGGCTCAGGCTCGGCCTCGGCGACTTCCGGCGCCGGAGCCTCGTGGACGTACTCCTCAATCGACGCCCACGACGGCGCTTCATCATCTTCGCGCGGCGTATCGTCGATGACCGTGGCGCCCGGCTTCGGAGCACCGTAGCGGATCGGACCGAACGGCGGCAACGTGACTCGGCCGAATGCGGGCGCGGCCGGTCGCAGCGCCGGCCGCGGCTCGTCGGCCGCAGGTTTTACAAATGGCTTTAATGCCGGACGCATAAACGCTTGTGGATCTTGCGGTTTCTCCGGCATCAGACCGTCCCTCCTAGTTACCCCGGCCAGCCATACTTCCCTAGGAGCGGGACGAACCGCACGGGTGCTATGTCACGACGCACGAGCTCCG
>DASRDS010000124.1:0-9898 GCA_035652495.1 Gemmatimonadaceae bacterium | reverse complement strand
CCCGCGGATTCGATGCCGAGCGACGCGAGAAACTCGGTCCGCTCCTCGGCCGAGAGCTCGGCCAGCTCGGATTCGATCTTGGCGGAGAAGGGAACGACCTCGGCGTGCTCGCCCGACGTCTTCACCGCCTCGCGAAGGGCTGTCAGGTGCTTGCCCTCATGGCCCGCCAACTCGCTCTCGGTGACATTAGCGGCGTAGAGCACCGGCTTGATGGTCAACAACGCGAGCGGCGCGAGCATCGCTTTTTGCTCGGCCGATAACTGGAGCTCCCACAGCGGCCTGCCGTCCTTGAGCGCGTCATACGCGGCTTCTAACGCCGGGAGCTCGGCGACGGCTGCCTTTTCGCCGGACTTCGCGCTCCGCCGGGTCTTGTCGAGGCGTTTCTCGACGACCTGCAGGTCGGCCAGCGCCAACTCGAACTCGATCACCTCGCGATCGCGGACCGGGTCGACCGAGCCCATCACGTGGAGCACGCCGGGGTCCTCGAACGCGCGCACAACGTGCACGATGGCGTCCGTCTCGCGGATGCTGCCGAGGAATTTGTTGCCGCGGCCTTCGCCCTCGGACGCGCCTTTGACGAGGCCGGCGACGTCGACGAATTGTACGACGGCCGGCACCACTTTTTTGGGGTGCACGATGTCCGCGAGCGTTGTGAGCCGCGGGTCCGGCACCTCGACCATGCCGACGTTCGGCTCGATCGTGCAGAACGGATAGTTCGCCGCCTCGGCTTTTCCGGCCGACAGCGCGTTGAACAACGTCGATTTGCCGACGTTTGGAAGCCCCACGATTCCGAGTTTAAGCACGTGTGCTACGCATCGGTCTTAGTTCAACGACTCCGTTAAATGCCCACTAAGCAGGCAGCTACTCGCAAACGAGCCTTCGTGAATCGATGTTGAGCAGCTGCTATCTCGAACTGTGCTACGCATTGAATTTGTTCATTGCCGGGCCGATGCCCTCTTTGAGCCAAGTCTCGACCGCAGCCTGATAGTCCGGCATTCTCTCCATAACCATGGCCCGCTCGGCCTTTCCGAACGGCCCCAAGACAAAATCAGCCAAGTCACCGCCGTAGTCATGCTCGGATGCTATTCCGATACGCATCCGGGCGTACTCACGTGAGCCAAGCGCGTGCTCGATGCTTTTGAGCCCATTGTGACCACCGGCGCTCCCATTCGCACGCAGACGCATTTTGCCGATTGGCAACTGGACTTCGTCGACCACGACCAGGAGATCCGTAACCGGCGACCAGAAGGCTCTGCGCAGATACGGTTTGAGCACGTCGCCGCTCAGGTTCATGTACGTCAGCGGTTTCACGAGCCGCGTCTTGATCGGCCCCACGGTGCCAGACGCGACGAGCGCATCGTGGTCTTTCTTCCATGGGTCGAAACGCCAAACGTCGGCCAGGTGGTCGACCACCCACCAGCCGACGTTGTGACGCGTGGCTTCGTACTCTCGCCCCGGGTTGCCGAGGCCGAGGATGACTTTCAGTGGCTACTTCTCCTCGGACTCTTCCTCGGTCTTCTTGGCGCGGATCACTTCGGGCTCGGCCGCCGCGGCCACACCCTCGGCGCCCTCGGCCGGCACGGCCGCGGCCTCTTCGATCGCCGCGCGCGGCGCCGAGACGACGACGATCGTCGCTTCGCCTTCGGCCATGGCGGTGACACCCGGCGGCAGGGTGATGTCGGCGAGGTGGATCGACTCGCCGATCTTCAGGCTCTCGACGTTCACGTCGATATGATTCGGCATGTTGACCGGGTCGACCTCGATCTCGAGCTCGCGCAGCGTCTGGTCCATGACGCCGCCCTCGAGGCGCACGCCCTCGGGGGTGCCGACGAGGATGATCGGGATGCGCACGATGACCAACTCGCCCGCGACCAGTTCCTGGAAGTCGACGTGGAGAAACTGGCGCTTGAACGGATGCCGCTGAATTTCACGGATCAGCGTCCGCGAAGTCTTCCCGCCGATCGCGAGCTCGATCACCGTGTTCTCGGCCGAGATATGCTCGAGCAGCTTCTCGAAATCGCGCGTATTGATCGCGAGCGCCTGGGGCTCTCTCGCATGCCCGTAAATGATGCCGGGAATCTGTCCCGCCGCCCGGAGCTTTCTCGCGACGCCCTTTCCCGTACCCGTACGCTGCGTCGCCGCCAATTGTGCTGTCGCCATCTTACCAAATCTCCTCGCGCCTTCGGCGCTTCGTCGCCTTACTCAGTCCCGCAACCGTCGGTCAATCAAACAACGAGCTAACCGACTGATCGAAATGCGTGTATCGAATAGCCTTAGCGAGTAGCTCGCCCACCGATAGCGTTTTCAAAGCCGGAAACCGCCGCTCCGGTGGCGTAGCGATCGTGTCAGTCACGGTCACTTCGCTAATCGGCGCGCCGGCCAGGCGTTCAGGGGCAGGCCCCGAAAGCAAAGCATGCGTCGCGCAGACAAACACCTCGTTCGCGCCAAGCCTCTTGAGCGCGCGCGCGGCTTCGGTCACCGTTCCCGCGGTATCAATCATGTCATCGACGATGAGGCAATCCCGATCCTCGACTTCACCGACGACATTCACTACTTCGGCGACATTAGCCTTCGGTCGCCGCTTATCAATGATCGCGAGGGTCCCATCCAAACGCTTCGCGAACCCTCTTGCCATTTTCGCCGCGCCGACATCCGGCGCGACCACCACCAAGTCACGCAAATTTTTCTTGCGATAGTGCGAGACGAACACGGGCGCCGCATACAAATGGTCGACCGGCACGTCGAAAAACCCTTGCAACTGATGCTGGTGGAAGTCGAGGCCAAGGACCCGGTCCGCGCCAGCGGTCTGGATCATGTTCGCCATCAACTTCGCCCCAATCGCCACCCGCGGCTGATCCTTCCGATCCTGCCGCGAGTAGCCATAGTACGGCATAACGCAGGTGATGCGCGCCGCCGACGCCCGCCGCGCGGCATCGATCAACAGCATCAACTCGAGGACGTTGTCGGCCGGCGGGTTCGTCGGCTGGACAATAAAGATGTCCGAGCCTCGGATGTTCTCGTCGATCCGTACGAAAATCTCCCCGTCGGTAAAACGCGACGAGGTGACTTTACAGAGTTCTACGCCAAGGCAGCGGGCAATCTCATCGGCCAGGGGACGGTTTGCCGTCCCCGATAGCAGTTTGAATCCCTGCCGCGGTACCCCAGTGCCGTCCATATCCAGAGCCTTTTAAGCTAGAACTCCCCACCAAGCCCGTCAACATGCTCGTCCTACTCGACGAAGACAAGATTCGCTCCGCGCTCGGCTACGAGACGCTGATCCCCACAATGTCTCGCGCGCTGGCCGCGTTCTCGACTGGGCGCGTCACGCAGCCCGTCCGTACCATCCTCGGCATCCCGGCGCACTCGGCCTTCTACGGGGTGATGCCGGTCGCCGATGAGACCATGCTCGGGGCGAAGCTAGTCACAGTCTATCCTCATCATACACCGACTCATAAAGCGGTAATTCAGTTGTTCGACGCCAAGACCGGAACGCCGCTCGCCTTGCTCGATGGCCGCTTGATCACCGAGATGCGAACCGCCGCGGTCTCGGCGGTCGCTACGCAACTCCTGGCATCGCCCACAGCGCACACACTCGCGATTCTCGGCAGCGGCGTCCAAGCCAGAGCGCACATGGCCGCCCTCAAACTCGTAAGAGACTTCGATCAGATCCGGGTCTGGAGCCGCAATCCCGACAATGCTCGGCGCCTGGCCGAGGAGATAGGCGCGAAAGCAACGTCCGCCGAAGAGGCGGTTCGGGGTGCCGATGTCGTCGTGACGGTCACGCACGCGTCCGAGCCGGTGCTCAAAGGCGAGTGGCTCGACCACGATGTGCACGTGAACGCCGTCGGCGCGGTCGGCCGGTCGACACGCGAGCTCGATGGCGTGGCGATGCAACGCTCGACGGTGATCGTCGATTCGCGAGCCGCGGCAGAGCAGGAAGCCGGCGACATACTCATGGCTGGCGCGACGATCTACGCCGAGCTGGGCGAACTGATCGCCAACAAGGTGGCGGCGCCGCCGAGCGAGGGCCGCACCGTCTTCAAATCCCTCGGCCTGGCGGTCGAGGACTTGGCCGCCGCCCGCCTTGTCTACGAGGCATTCGCATGACGATGCAAGGAAAAGTCGCACTGGTCGCCGGTGGCAGCTCCGGCATCGGCCTGGCCACCGCGCACGCCTTCGCCCGGCGTGGCGCGTCCGTGGTCATTGCCGCCCGCAATGTCCAACGAGGAGCGGCCGCCCTCTTCGCCCTCCGCGCCGCGGGTGCCGAAGCCGAGTTCATGCAGACGGACCTGTCGGTGCACGACGAAGTCGTCGTCCTCGTCCGCAACGTCGTCGAGCGCTACAGCCGTCTCGACTTCGCCGTCAACAGCGCCGCGACCGACGAAGTCGGCCTGGGACTCACGGCGGACCTGTCCGAAGCGGACTACGATCGCGCCATGGCGCTAAACCTGAAGAGCACCTGGCTCTGCATGAAGTACGAGCTCCAGCAGATGATCGCCCAGGGCGAGGGCGGCGCCATCGTGAATATCTCCTCCGTCAACGGCCTCGGCGGCTGTCCCGGCGCGGGCACTTACGCCGCCGCCAAGGCCGCTGTCATAGCCTTCGCGAAGTCGGCCGCGATCGAGTACGCGGCGCGGCGGATCCGGGTGAACGCCCTCGTCGCGGGCGCCTACGACACCCCGTTGCTGCGCCGGGCAATCGAGCAGTATGCGAAGGGGGACACAAGCGCCTACACGACCCGGATTCCACTCGGCCGCATAGGTCGACCGGAGGAGGCCGCCGAGTCAGCGGTTTGGCTTTGCTCTGACGAGTCGAGCTACGTCACGGGCAATGCGCTCATCGTCGACGGCGGCATGACAAGCTGGGCTCGTTGACTATTCCTTGGTAGTATGGTACTTATGTACCATGGTAGAAAGAGTACAAACCGGGGTGCGGATGGAAAAAAGCACCCTGAAGGTTCTCAAGGCCTTAGCCGAGTATCTCGACCTGTCGTTAGGCGACCTACTCGAAGGCATCGTATGGCACGCCTTCGAAGGACGCGCGCCGTTCACGCCGGAGACCCTCGAGCAAATCGAGCGGCTGCGCACGGTCTACGGTCTCACACTCACCGCCGCCGATAGTCATCGTCATGCCGAGTGAGACGATGCCGAGTGCGAAAATCCTGCGCGTGTATCGCGTCCTATTCGTCGCGGTCATCATCGGGCTCGGCGTCCAAACCATGACGCGCGCCAAACAATTCTCTGATCACCATTTCTGGTTGGCGGCCGTCGAGATCGTCGGATGCCTGTTGTTCCTGGTCAGACGCACCCAAACCACGGGCGTGGCGCTTCTCCTCGCGACGTTCAGTGTCGCGGCGATCCACGATATCGCCACCGGCTACGTGCCATTCAGTCTCGTGTTGTTCGGAGCGAGCGCGGTCACTATCGTGTTGCTAGACCGTGCAATACGATGAGTCCCCTCCCGGTGCGCTGCTAGCGCCATGGGTGGAGTGCTACTGGTCGATCACCTCGACCGATGGCCCTCCAGGCATCGACCGCATCCTCCCCGACGGATGCGCGGACATCATCGTCGACCTGGGCACGAACCCACACGCGTTCGTCGTCGGGACGATGAGCACGGCGCTGCTGACCCCGCGCGCGGAACGCGCTTCACTGTTCGGCATCCGCTTTCGACCGGGGGCGGCGTTCGCGTTTCTCGGCGTGCCCATGCGAGAGATCACGGACCAGCGAATCGCTCTCGATACGCTGTGGGGCGCTCGCGCCGAGTCGCTGATCGATGCCGTAATCCGTGGCGTGAATGTCGAACAGCTGCTGCGGCCGCCGCGCCGAGCGAGTGAAGACGAGATCGTGCCGCGAGCTGTGGCGCTATTTCGTCAGGCGCGCGGCGGCGTGGCGGTCGGTGATGTCGCGGCGGCCTTAGGGCTCGGGGAACGCCGGCTCAATCGGGCGTTCGATCGCTGTGTTGGCCTCTCCCCAAAAGGCTTCGCGCGCGTGATGCGATTTCGCGAGGTGTACCAGCAGATCCAACGCGGCGCGGCGCTCCCGTGGACGCGAATGGCGGGTGACGCGGGATACTCGGACCAGGCGCACCTGATTCGCGAATTCCAAGCGCTTGCGGGGCTCACGCCGGCGCAATACGCGGCCGAACGCCAAGCTGTCCGATTTGTTCAATACGGGGCGTAGAGCGGGGAATAGGTTGGAGGCATGACTCAACAACCACTGACATCCCCCGAGCACGACCGCCGCATCGACTACATCGAGATGCCGGCGACGAACATCGCCACGACCAAGAAGTTTTACACTGACGCGTTCGCCTGGCAGTTCACCGACTATGGCCCGGACTACACCAGTTTCGCCGATGGACGCCTTGCCGGTGGGTTCCAAAAAGCGGCGAATGTACAGCGTGGCGGAGCGCTGATCGTGATATTCGCACTGGATCTCGCCGACGCCGAGAAACGGGTGCGGGCCGCGGGTGGGACGATCACAAAACCGGTGTTCAGCTTCCCCGGTGGCCGCCGGTTTCACTTCACGGATCCCAGCGGAAACGAATTGGCCGTCTGGTCTGATCGTTAACTCGGGCGGCGTGACCGCGCGGGGCGCGCAACAGTCGATAGAGGTATGCGCCCCGCGCTGCTGGTGCTCGCGACCGCTCTTCTCGCCACCCAGGCGCACGCCCAGGCGGATTCCACCGCTCCGGACGTGTTCCATAAGGTGACCGATTCGACCCATCGGTCGCAGTCAGGGAGCGACATATTCCGACGCGCCTCGCAGGCGAAAGACGCGGCGGAAGGCCGGCCCGACGCCATCGCGACCGACCCGAATCAGGTCGAAGCACAGGTTGTGCGCCGGGACAGCGTCCCGATTCTCCATCGTGCGCCGGACGTTGCGGCTGTCCCCGCTTCCACGACGCCGGCGGCTCCCGTCTCGCCGTCAGTCGCCGCCCTCGGGGCGGCGTTCACGGCCGCGGGACCACCGGACGATCCGAAGCCGACGCCCGCGCCAAAGGCACGTCGCGCTCCGGTTTCTAATGGCGCGATCGTGAAGAAAGCACCGGCACCAGCGCCCACGACTCCGCCGGTCGAGCATGCGACCGTCGTTTCTTCAGGCGTCGCGCCGATGCCAACGCGCATGGGCGCCATGCCTGCGCCGGCCGCGCCGCCGAAAGCCGTGTTCAACGACACGCTAACGACGCTGCAGCGCGAAGCGGAAAGCGTGAGCCAGGATGTCGCGCCCCGCTACGCCACGCAGAGAGCCTCGATGGACAGCGTGCGCACGGCGCACAACGCACGGCTCGACAGTCTCGAGGCGACCGAGAGCTCGATCAAGGATTCGACCGAGCGGCGGTTCGAGCACAAGATGGCGGAAGCCGCACGGCTCAAGAGCGATAGCGCTCGCCACCACTGAGCGCTCTTCACCGAACGCGCTTGAGTTGCACGTAGTAGTGTTCGATGCCCGCGACCCCGGTTTGGGGCGTCGTGCCTTCAGCGACATCCATCGCGAAAAATCGGGCGCGAGGCACGGGACCCTCGAACCACACGAGCGCCGGGTCGGTCTCCTTGATCATCAAGTCGATCTCAGGGCCCTGCACGCGATAGCCGAAGCGTAGCCCGGCTTTCTTCGCCGCTTCGCCGGCGCGATTGAACAACGCCGCGAGCTCGTGCCAGTCCTGCTCCGTGCGGCGCTCCTCCGGATCGACGCGGCCACACACGAAGTATCGGCAACCTAGCGCCGTCGCGGCGGCGAGGTGGCGGTCGATGCCGCGGTAGAGCAGGGGCGTCGTCACGTGCACCGCTGATGCGACCAGTCCCACCCGCTTGAGTCCCGCACGGAGTCCGGGCGCATACAGATCGTTGACGACAACATCTCGGTAGCCCATTTGCGCGAGCGCGCTTAACGTCGCCTCATCGTAGGCTGTGACTTCAACACCCAATGTTGCTGGTTGCCGACGTTGAATAGAACAAAGCGTGGCGAGTGTCGTGCCGAAGAACATTCGCCGATTCATACGTCGAGCTGGTGCAAGTAAGTATACGCCGAGCGGATGGCCTCGATGCCGGGCCCTTTTGGCGCATCCTCCTCGACGTACCAGTACCGGATGCCGGTATCGATGGCCGTTCGCAGAATATCGCGAAAATCGATGCGCCCACTGCCGACAGTCGTGATGCCACTGCGCGGCCAATGCTGCATGTCCTTGAGATGCAGCGTCGACACTCGACCGGCGAGGCGCCGCAACTCGTGCACGGGATCACGCCCGCCGTGCACCATCCAGTACACGTCCATCTGAAAGTGCACGAGCTTGGGATCCGTCTCCCCGACGATCACGTCGTACGGCACCGCCCCTTCCATCGTCGCCAGCTCAGCGTCGTGATTGTGATAGCAAAAGGTCAACCCATGCCGCTGCGCGACCGCCCCGCACTTGTTGAACAGCGCCGCCAGCTCGTGATAGTCGCGTAGCGAGACGCGCTCGGCCGCGGGAACGTCGGCCAGCGTGATAAACTTGGCGCCGAGTACGTTGGCGGCGTCCAAGAATCGCTCCCACCCGCGATAGAGGGACGTCGTGCGCACTCGAGCCGACGTGCACGTGAGCCCGACGCGGTCCAACACGGCCCGCGTCGCCGGCGCGTCGAGATTGCTCTCGTAGATGTACATGTCGACGTCGCGATAGCCGATCGCGGCCACCTGTCGCAGCGTCCCCTCGAAATCGCGCTGCACTTCGGCTCGTACCGTGATGATCGCGAGGCCCACGTGATCGAGCTTCGCCACGCTAGATCTCGCGACGGTTCATGGCGGCGACCGCGTGGTCGCACGCGCGCGCCGTCAGCGCCATGTACGTGAGCGACGGATTCTGCCAGCCGCTCGACGTCATGCACGAGCCGTCGGTGACGTAGAGATTCGGTATATCGTGCGCGCGATTGTTGGCGTCCAACACGCTGGTCTTGGGATCGCGGCCCATGCGCGCGCCGCCCATCTCGTGATTCGCGCTTCCCATCACACTCGGCTGCGTCGCCGGCTTGATGTTCGTCGCTCCCGCCGCGTCGAGCAGCTCGCTCGCGCTGACGGCCATATCATGATGCAGTGCGCGTTCGTTTGGCGACCACGACGCTTCGATGCGAAGTACCGGGATACCCCAGGCGTCGGTCGTGCTCGCATCCAGCGTCATGCGGTTCTCTTCACGAGGCAGGCACTCGCCGTAGCCCCAGAATGACATGGTCCAGGGCCCGAGCGTACTCAGTCGCTTCTTGAGCTCTACACCGATACCTCGGGTAAAGATGTTGTCACCCCACTCGAGTCGTCGAGCGCCGCCCTGGAAGCCATATCCTCTCGAGAAGCTGGATTTCGTGCTCACGTTGCGAAAGCGTGGCACATAGATGCCATTGGGCCGAACCCCGATCACATGCCGATCGGTATACCCCGCGATATCGCCGGTCGCGCCGCCGCCCTTGATATGATCCATGATGCTGCGTCCAACCTGCCCACTGGAATTGGCGATGCCAGAATGCAGCAACAATCGAGCGCTCTCGAATGCGGATGCACACAGGAACACGACCCGAGCGCGATACTCCGTCACGGCTTTGGTCCGCGCATCGATCACGCGAACGCCGGTGACCCGTCCCGTGGCATCGTCATGCAAAATGCGCTCGACGATACTGTACGTCTTGAGCGTCAGCCGCCCGGTAGCCGCGGCCGCGGGCAGCGTCGCGTTGATGCTCGAGAAGTACGATCGCGTGACGCACCCGCGCTGACACGGCCCGCAATAATGGCACGGATCGCGCCCATGGAGCGGCGCGGTGAGATTCGCCACACGCCCGATCGTCATGACGCGCTCGCGCGCGAACTTTGCCGCGATCCGATCGCGCACGTGCTCCTCGACGACATTCATCGCCATCGGCGGCTGGAACAGT
>DASRDS010000123.1:0-3426 GCA_035652495.1 Gemmatimonadaceae bacterium | reverse complement strand
CGGTCACATCCGCTCCGGTGCGTGGATACCCAATAGCGTCATGGCGTTTCGGAGTACGAGTTGAGTGGCGCGCGCGAGCGCGAGGCGCGCGCCGCGCACGGGCTCGGGTTCGCCGAGCACGTGGTACTTGTGATACCAGTGATGCGCGAGTTGCGCGGTGTCGTGCAAGTAGGCCGTGATCCGCTGCGGCTCTAGACTAAAGGCCGCGCTTTCGACGATCGACGGGAAGTCGAGCAGGGCCTTGATCAGCTCGAGCTCCTCGGGCGCGGTGAGCGCGTCGAGCGTCTCTGGCTCGACGCGCAGGGCTTCCTTATCAATGCCGCCGACGCGGAAGATCCCGCACATGCGCGCGTGGGCCATCTGGACGTAATAGACCGGGTTCTCGTCGGACTGGCGCTGTGCCAAGTCGACGTCGAATGTCAAGTCCGAGACGTAGCGGCGCATCAGGAAGAAATACCGGACGGCATCTCGCCCCACCCACTCCAGGAGATCTTGCAGCGTCACGTAGTCGCCCGCGCGTTTGGACATGCGGACTTCTTCGCCACCGCGCGAGACTTTTACGAGGTCGTGAATGACGTAGTCCGGCCAGCCTTCCGGAATACCCGCGCCCATCATCTGAAGGCCTGCACGCACCCTCGCGAAGTAGCCTATGTGATCGGCGCCATGAATGTTGATGACTCGGCCGAATCCGCGTCGCCATTTGCCTACGTGATAGGCAATGTCTGGGACCATGTAGGTGTACGTGCTATCTCTTTTGACGATGACACGGTCTTGGTCATCGCCAAATGCCGTCGTGCGGAGTTTGACGGCACCATCTTCTTGGAACGCGTAGCCCGATGCTTTCAGTGTCTCCAGCGTCTTTTCTACTGAGCCATCAGTATAGAGCGACGATTCGAGATAGTACGTGTCGAAGTACACGCCGAACGCTTGCAGATCCTTGTCTTGCTCGCCACGCAACACGCGGACGGCAAATTGGCGGACGCCATCTGCATTGCGTGCGTCGGGATCTTCCGGATGGCCAGCGGTGTATGCGGCGGCGATCTCTTTTATGTACTCGCCGTGATACCCATTTTCCGGCACCGCTTCACCGCGCACCCGAGCCTGTACGGTGGCGGTGAGATTGTCGATCTGGGCGCCGGCGTCGTTGTAGTAGAACTCGCGAGACACATCCCAATTCGTCCACTCGAGCAGACGGGCGATGGCATCGCCGAGCGCGGCTTGGCGGCCGTGGCCGACGTGTAATGGGCCGGTCGGATTCGCCGACACGAATTCGATCATGACGCGTTGACCGTGACCGACATCGCTTCGCCCGTACGCATCACCGGTGGATATGACCGAGAGAAGCCCGCGGGCCAGCGCGGCCTGCTGCATCCGGAAATTGATGAACCCGGGCCCGGCGATCTCGGCCAACGCCACGTTGATCTTCGAGAGATCCATGGCGGCGATGAGTGCCGTAGCTATATCACGCGGCTTTTTGCCGAGGGGCTTGGCGAGCGTGAGCGCGACATTCGTGGTCCAGTCGCCGAACGACGGATCACGCGGCCGTTCGACGACGGGCGAGATGTCGTCGGGCGCACCGAGGGAGCGCGACGCGAGCGCAATCTCGTCGCGCAGAAGGTCCAGATCGTTCATTCGCTCTTTTTGGATCCGTCTCCGGACGGTGCCGCGGGCGCCGCGGGCTTTTCCGCGGCGGGTTTACTCTCGGACTTTTCACCACCATTCTTGCCGGCGCGCTTATAATCCGTCTCGTAAAAACCGGACCCCTTGAACACCAGGCCCGCGCCACCGGACACTTGTCGCACGCCCGGCTCGCCGCAGGTTGGACACGGCAGCGTCTGAACCGCGTCGCTCATTTTGCGAAAGAAGTGATCGAACTCGTGGCCGTTCGGACAACGATACGCGTAAGTCGGCATTATCTTGGAACTTAGCTTATGACAACCGTCCTTCGCCACCATTGGCTCGTGCGGGTGACCCATTGGGTCGCCGTCGTCGCCATCACGATCATGGTCGGCTCCGGCCTGCGCATCTTTAACGCCTACCCTGAGTTTGCCCGCAGGGGCCAGACGTTCTGCTGTTATCCCTTCGCCGGGAAGCCGATCCCCAACTGGCTCACCTTCGGCGGTTGGCTCGGCGGCGCCCGCCACTGGCATTTCGCCATGATGTGGCTTCTGGTCGTCGACGGCCTGGTCTACCTGACCTTTTTGTATCTCCACGGCGAGTGGCGTGACCTGGTGCCGCGGCAGGGCGATCTGCGCGATTCGATTGCCATGGTGCGGTTTTATCTGTTCATCCGGAAGCACCACCCGCATCAGGGCAAGCACAACGCCCTGCAGAAACTGGCGTACTTCGCCATGCCATGGGTCGGTGTGTTGTTGGTGCTCACCGGGCTCGCCATCTGGAAGCCAGTGGAGCTGGGGTGGCTCACCGGCCTCTTTGGGGGCTACGTGTGGGCGCGGTACTGGCACTTCGTGGCTATGAGCCTCTTAGTGATCCTGGCCGTGGGGCACATCTTCATGGTCTTCACGGTCGACCCGTACGCGATCGTGTCCATGATCACGGGGCGATATAACGAACGATTCGCCCCCGAAGCCCGCGACGCGCGGCCGTTCTACCATCTCCTGCCACAAGAGGAGAAATCCACGGATGCGTAGACGCGATTTCCTGAGCACATCGGCGCTCGCGCTGCTCGCCGGATGCGACCGTGTCCTGTCGTTCGCCGAACGCGAGAACGAGTACGTCGAACGCGGGTTGTTCCGGCACACCGCGCGCGATGTCGCGAGCGGGCGATTCGTGACGCCGGACGCGAAGTACCCTTCCTACTTTATTTCGAACACGGTGCCGATGTGGGATGCGACGAAGAACGGCCCGTGGAGTCTGGAAGTATCCGGGATAGTGGCCAAGCCACTCACCCTGAGCCTCGACCAGCTGACGCGACTGCCTTCGACCACGCTGCGGCTCAACCACTATTGTGTCGAGGGCTGGAACGCGATCGCATCATGGACCGGAGTGCGCCTCAGCGTCCTCGCAGGATTAGTGCAGCCCGATCCCATGGCGCAGTATGTCGACTTCCAGTCGTTTGACGACGGGTACCACGAGTCATGGGACTTGGCCAGCGCCATGCATCCCCAGACGCTTGTGGCGTACGGCATGGACGGCCATTGGCTTGGCGCGCCCCACGGCGGCCCGGCGCGCGTGTTCTCGCCTGTGAAACTGGGGTACAAGAACACGAAGTATTTGACGAAGATCGTGTTCATGCCTCAGCGCAACGGCGGGTACTGGTCGGATCAGGGTTATGAGTGGTACGGCGGCACGTGATTACGGTGTTCGCGCGAACGTGACCGTGTAGACCACCGGCTGCGGGAGGTGCGAGCTGGTGATGCGCACGTCTTCGCGAACGCGCTTGCCGTCGTCCAGCATGATATAGCG
>DASRDS010000122.1:0-6221 GCA_035652495.1 Gemmatimonadaceae bacterium | reverse complement strand
CGATGTGGTGGACCCGCGGGTGCTGTTCGTGCGAGGTCGCTCGCCGGATGGGCGGCCCGTCGAACCGATCGCGCTTGCGCGTCGCAACGGCGCCAGTACGCTGGTCTCCGGCAGCTACTACCGGTCGGGCGACAGCCTGCTGTTCATCGCGTCCGTCGTCGACGTCGCCTCCGCCAATGTCGTCCGCAGCGTCGGCCCACTCGCCGCCTCGATCGCGCGCCCGACCGATGGCGTCGAGGCGACGCGTTCGCGCGTGCTGACGTCGCTCGCGTCGGTGCTCGACCCGCGCTTCGCCGCGGCCTGGAACGCGGCGATCGCGCCGCCGCCGTACGAGGCGTATAGCCCGTACATCGCCGGCATCAGCCAGTTTTGGTTCGGGAGCACGGTGCGTGCCGAGTCCTTGTTCGCGCTCGCGGTGTCGCGCGACACGACGTTCGATGCCGCCATGGTCTCGCTCGCCATCGCGGCCGGGAATCTCGGCGATTGCGTGATGACCGATTCGATCGCGCGCGCGCCACGGTTCCACCGACATGCGGTCGATCCGCTGGACGCATTGGGCATCAAGATCGCCGTCGCCCGGTGTCATGGTCGCAACGAGGAACTTCTGCGTCTCGTGATCGAGCGCAGCCATCTGATCCCGCCGTCGTCCCCGATGCAAGTCGGGACCGCTAATGCGGAGCTCTGGGCCAATCGTCCGGCTCTCGCCGTCCAGGCCTTACGCGGCATGAACCCCGCGACCGATCTCGACTGGTTGCCGGACTCGGACCACGTCGCGTACTGGGGCTCGCTCTGCGAGGCGTATCATGATTTGGGGCAGTACGACTCGGAGCTGGTGGCGGCCAACCGCCAAACATCCCGCCCGACCATTGATCAGGTGATGAATCGCATCATCGCATTGGCGGGCCTGCGGCGATCGGCGGAAGCCCTCCGCCTCCTCGACTCGTCGTTCGCGATGTCTCCGGAGCCGGATCTGGGCGGTGGACTCGCGCCCAACACGTATGGCCGGGTGGATTTCACGGGTACGCCGGCGACGGTCGGGATGTTCGCGGCGCGGGAGCTCATGGTCCACGGCGACACGTCGGCGGCGCGCGAGGCCGCCGCGAGCACGATCGCCTGGATCGATAGCCGTCCGACCAGTGAGCGCGGCTCCATGGAATTTCGTGCGTACAAAATGTGGCTTCAGGAAGTGCAGGGATCGCTCGCCGCGGCCATCGCTGGCGCCCGCGCGCTCGTGACCGCGGATACGGGGAACGTCGATTTTCGCGGAACCCTGGGTGGCTTGGCCGCGGCGACCGGTGACACGACGACCGCAAGTCGGTCGGACGCGTGGCTGGCGTCGTTGCCGGTCGATCGCGGCAGCTGGGGCTCGTCCTTCTATCGTGCGCGGATCGCCATCTTACTCGGCCATCCCGACGATGGCGCCGCGCTCGTGCGTGAGTCGTTCGAGCGCGGCGCGTGGCCGTATTTCTTACATATGGATCCGATTCTTCACCGGCTCGCGGCGGTCAAGGCGATGACGCGGTAGCGCATCGCCATTCCCTCCTCGTTGTGGAACGAGACGTGGCAATGGAACAGCCAGGTCCCCGCGTTGTCGGGAGTCATGTCTGCCGTGGCCATCTGCATCATCGCCAGCTGCGCGACGTCCGTTCGCATTCCATTCAGAATGACGGTGTTCCCGTGCCAGTGCGGGGCGTGGAAATCGAAGTCGTTCGTCGACGACATGAGATACCAGCGCACGTGCTGACCCTGCCGCACCGTGACTTCGTCCAGCGGCAACGCGCCGTGGATGAAACCGTTGATCGTGAACTTCACGAACCAGGGGTAGCCGGTTTGTAGGACCGAGGGATTCGGTATGGGGCCGAGGTGCCGGAGCGAGTCTCGGGAGAGCGCGTTCTGGTCCCGGAGCCAGCTGTCGTTCTCCTCGACCTGCATGAAACTCGCGACGATTTCGCGATCGACATCCATCGGTGAACCGTCGGGCCTGGCCTTCCCGCGGGCGGTCACGATGATCGGACCGAACAGGCCGGTGTTGATGTCGCGGACTTCGTCGACGTGCGAATGGTACATCCAGGCGACGGAGCTCCCATCCATCGGTCCGGGTCCGGCGCGCTCCGGCACGGGCCAGATATAGATGTGCGTGCCGCCCGGTGGAACGCCGGGCGTT
The DNA here is from genome assembly GCA_035652495.1 of Gemmatimonadaceae bacterium. Lineage (GTDB taxonomy): Bacteria > Gemmatimonadota > Gemmatimonadetes > Gemmatimonadales > Gemmatimonadaceae > DASRDS01. The sequence continues at coordinate 4,057 of DASRDS010000122.1, read as the reverse complement.
CCGTCGGCGTACACGGCGCCCTCCGAGGCTTTCTCGTAGAACACGCCGTGCGGGTGCATGCTGTACGGTCGCGATCCGTTGTTGCGGAATACGACGCGAATGGTGTCGCCGACCACCGCGCGGATGAGCGGGCCCAGGAAGCCCAGGTGTTGCCACTCCGGAGCGCGGGGTTGGAGCGTGCGGAACGTGCTGTCGGTGTACGCCCGGTACAGCACCTTCTTGTAGCTCGTCGAGACGGGTCGGGACTTGCCGCTGGCGAAGAACGCGGTATCGACGTACGGGGTACCGGCGATCTCGTTGCGGCCGCCCGGTGCGTAGTCCCATGAGACCGGGTCGGCCGCGATGTAGTACGTCCGGGTCTGGCTCTGGCTTTGGGCCGCGAGCGGCGCGGCCACGATGAGTGCCACAAAGAGTGTGCGCATGGGAGCACGATAGTCGCGGTCCGTCTGGCCCCCGTCTGCCGGCCAACAGACGGTGGGAAGATGCCGTGGTCCTAGGATGCGTTCATGCGACCAACACTCTTTCTCATTTTGACCGTGGCAACCGCCTGTGGCGCGCAGGAGTCGAGCCACGATTCCTGCCGCTCGTTGGCGTCAACTGAGGCGGAGCCCTATGTCGGCCCGCTCGCCACTCCGCCCTACCGGTATGACGACGGCTCGGCCTCGCCGAGTCCTTCGGGCGACGCCTGCATGTACCGCGGCCGCGATGGACGCAGCGTCGTCGTGATCGTCAGCCACGCGGCCGGGGCGTCTCAGTTCGGCAAAGTCGTGACTGGTACGGCGCCTAAGGTGACTGGCGCCGGCAGTCCCGAAGCCAAAATGATGAGCGGTCCCGCCGGACCGTGGGACCGGTCCTGGTGGTCACCCATGGGCGCACTCACCGTCTGGAAGGGCGACGCCCAGATTATCGTCGACGTGAGTGGTTCCGAGGCTGGCCAGGCCGGCGCCGTCGCCCTCGCGACGAAGATCATGAGCCGGGAAGGCCACCCGCTCGACTACGACGGGGCCCGAGCCGCACAGCTCGCGCCCAAGCCACACGCGCGTCTCGCGAATGCCTGCGATCTCATTCCGCGGGCGCGGGCCGAGCAGATTTTGGGGCCGCTAGCCGGCGCTCCCGTCGCCGACTCGGATGGCACCGCGTGTACGTACAAGGTTCGCGGTACCGGCGAACCCAAGTCCTACCCGATGGCCGTCACCTGGCGCGGCGGGTACCAAGCGCTCGATCGGCTCAAGCATACGTTGCCGATGAATAGCGGCATGATGGGGACGCCGACGGTCGCGATGCCGACGCTCGATTCCAACGCCCAGAAAATGGTCGGAGGGCTCATGCAGATGGTCGGCGGCTCGGCCTCGGCGGCGCCGGTCAAGACGAGCTTCAAGACCGACACCACGTTGCGTGGGCCGTGGGACGCGGCCGCGCTCATCAACGGCTCGATGCTCGGTGCCACGCGGCATGATGTCATGGTCGTGTTCGACCTCAATCACGCTGATTACGATAAGGCCAAGGCGTTATTGGCGGCTGCGTGCGAGCGACTCTAATGCGACACCTCTTTCTCGCGGTGGCGCTCATGACGGCGTCGGTCGTGAGCGCGCAGCAGACCGTCACCGTCGTCACGCACGACTATGCGTTTCAGATGCCGGATACGTTGCCGGGTGGGCTCACGACGTTCCGGATTCGGAACGAAGGGAAGGAGCCGCACGAGATGATCCTCGTCAAAATCGGCGACCACGATTCGCTCGGTGTGGCGCTCAAGCCAGCCGGCTTACTGGGTGGCCCGGCCGCCGAGTTTCCGGGCATGGATCAGTCGAACGTGACGGTCGATCTCGAGCCCGGGCGATACGCGGTGATGTGCGGTGTGCCGAGCGTCGACCATGTCGAGCATTTCAAGAAGGGCATGATGAAGCTGCTCGTCGTGACGCCTCCGCTAACGATCACGCTCATCGACTACGACTTCCAACTCTCGCATCCGATCGCCGCCGGGCGGCATACGGTGCGCGTCGTGAACGCGGCGTCGCAGGCGCACATGATGATGCTCGTCAAGCTCAAGCCACACCACACCACGGACAGCCTCGGCGCGTGGAATGTCGGGCGGAAGGGTCCGCCCATCGAATGGAGCTCCGGCGTGAGCGCGCTCCGTGCTGGCGGCACGGCCTACGTGAACGTCGACTTTACGCCGGGTCGCTATGCGTTGCTGTGCTTTCTCGATGCGCCAGATGGGAAGGACCACTTCGCGCATGGCATGCGCAAGGAGATCATCGTCCAGTAGGCGCGGTGCGCGCGGCGCCTTCGACGCTGCGCGCGCGGTGCGGGGCGATCCTGAGCATCGCAACGTACGCGGCATGGGCGTCGGCCGGGCGGCCGGCGGCGAGCAGGAGGTCGCCGTACAGCTCGCGCGCGGGTAGCACGGGGCCCGGTGAGATGGGCAGAGTCGGCATGCGGTCCTCGAGGGTCGCGGCTTGGGCGGCCTGCGCGAACGCGGTCGTCGTGTCGCCCGTCGCGAACGCGATCCAGGCTGATGCCGCGAGCCGCTGGATCTTGATTTCGGGCGCATACCGCTCGGTTGCTTCGAGCGCGCTCACGTCCGCGCGTGCGGCGGACACGTCACCACTCCGCGCGGCGCCGATCGCCCTCGCAAAGTGCGTGATCGCCTCCGCCTCGGCCGCATCCGGCGCCGGCCGCACCGTGAGCGCCGCCGCTTCCTTCCACACGCCACGCTCGAGCGCATAGCGCGCCGGGATCGCGGCGAGCGCGTACGCGTTCGTGTACGACCCGGCCGGGTAGCTCACCGTGACTGCGTTCGCCTCATCGACGATCCGCTTTGCCGCGCTGTCGTTGTGCTTTTGCAGATACGCGTAGATGAGATAGTCCATGGCATGTCCGCGCTGGTCCCACAGTCCGTGCCATCCTTGGCGGACCTCGTACTGTTTCGCCATATCCGCGGATTTCTGGTTGGCCGCGATGTCCTCGTCCCAGAGGCCGAGTCGCGTGAAGATGTGGGACGGCATGTGCTGCGCATGCGGTACCGCCGGCGCGATCTGGGCGTAGCGCCGAGCGGCATCGAGCGCCAGTGAGGCGAGGCGTGGCGTGTCGTTCGCGTGGATCACGTAGTGCGCGAGGCCGGGGTGGTGCGGATCGGCCTTGAACAGCGGAAACAGGATCGAATCCGCGCGCCGCGCTCGCGCGCCGGTCGTGTCGAGGAGACCGCCGTTCGACACGATGGCGAGCGCGTAGAAGATGGCGGCCTCGTGATCGTCCGGATTCTGGCGGTACGTCTTCTCCATGCCCTGCTCGTACGCCCCAATCCGCTCCCGATACGCCGGCGTCGGCCGATCGCCGTAGTACGCCGCGATCGCATCCGCATAGTCGCGCTCTCGCGGCGTATGCGCCAGCATCGCGGCCCGTTCACTCAGCTCATGTCCTCGCTTGATATCATCGAGCGAGGGTGGCGCCCACAGGGGATGCAGGAGGCTCATTGCCTGACCCCAATACGCCATCGCACAACCCGAATCCGCCGCGGTGACCGCGGCGAACGTGTGAAATGACTCCTCGTACCAGAACGAGTGCAGCAGAGCGACCCCGCGCTCGAACTGGTCCTGCACCGCCGGTGCGCAGGAGGTGGGGAAGCTGACGTGGCCGATCTCGTGATCGTGCGCGTCGTGTGACTCTTGGGCTCCGAGGGCAGTCGATACGGCCAGCAGCATCAAGGTGATCCGCATAGCACCTCCCGTCCATGATATGACAGGCTCAGCGTGCTGTGAGAGCTCGCGCAGTCCGCGCCGCGTGGATCTGGGTGCGGAGTTCCATTTCGATGTCGCCCGCCGGGATGAATCGGACGGTTTGGACCTTGCCGACCGGGTGATCCAACCCGAGGAAGAAGATCGTTGGTCCCTGCCCGCGCCGCTGGACGTTGGTCAGGCTCACTTCGGAGAGCGGCACCTGAAACGCCGACAGGCCCTTCACCCGGAGCATGTCGCCGTCGAGCCAGACGTCGCTCAGACGCCAGCCATACCAGATCGCGTAGGCGACTCCTAAGATAGTTACGACTGTACCGAATTGG
>DASRDS010000121.1:0-10695 GCA_035652495.1 Gemmatimonadaceae bacterium | reverse complement strand
TCCACCACATCCGTCATGACCCGCAGCATGACCTCGTCCGACACGCCGAGGGTGCGCAGATAGGCGCCGAGGACGCGCCGGTCGGAGACGCGAGCCTTCACGTCGTCAGACGTGAGGCCGAGCGCGCGCATGACGTCGATCGCGACCGCCAGCACCTCGGCGTCGGCGGTGACATCCGGCTCGCCGATGATGTCGACGTTGAGCTGAAAGTGCTCGCGCAACCGGCCGCGCTGTTGCCGCTCGTAGCGGAACAGCTGCGGCATCGAAAACCATCGGACGGGCTTGCGCAACGCATTCGCGCGCGCGGCGACCATGCGCGCGATCGTCGGCGTCATCTCGGGACGCAACGCCACCTGGCGCCCGCCCTTGTCCTCGAAGTTATAGAGCTGCCCGACGATCTCGTCGCCACTCTTTTTCGTGTACAGCTCGGTCGCTTCGAGCGGTGGCCCGTCGTACTCTTGAAACGCGTAGCGGCGCGCGACCGTGCGCCAGGCTCGCATGATGAACGCCCGTTCAGCGAACTCCTGCGGATAGAAATCGCGAAATCCCGGGAGCGCACCGGTCGACATCGGGCAAACTTACCCGGCGAGCGGAGACACCTGCAAGTTCGTCATGGCATCACCCACCGTGTGGAATGAGCCGGTGACGAGCACCGTACCGCCGGCGGACGCACCACGGCGCAACGCACGAGCGAAATCATGCTCGAGCTCCGCCGACCACCCATGCTCGCGCGCGAAGGTCACCGCGTCTTCGGGTCGCCAAGCGCGTGATTCGGGCGCGGTGGGCGCGCTCGTCAGGACGAAGTGATCGACCGAGGCGGAAAGGGCGGTCAATATGCCGCGCCAATCTTTGTCGCTCAGAACCGCGACCACGGCGCATATCGGCCCCTTTGGCCGCACAGCCTCTATCGTCCTGGCCAGTACCGTCGCGCCATCCGGGTTATGCGCGACATCGAAGATGTAGTTGCCGACCCGCTGGAACCTGCCTGGCAATGCGACAGTCGGCAGCACGTCCGCCGCCGACGCGGGTACCATGTCCACCGATTCCAGCATCAGGAGCGCTAAGGCTGTATTTGACGCCTGGTGCGCACCCGCGAGTCCGGTGTGGAGGCGCTGCCCCCGTAGCGTGAATGAGGTACCACCCGTCGGCTCGACCACTATATCTGATACGGGCGCATCTTCGGCCACGGTGTGAATAGGCAAAGCCCCGACATCGGCGGCACACCGAGCCAACAGATGACGGATTTCGACATTCGGTTCACCTATCAGCGCCGGTCGACCTGCCTTGAAGATGCCCGCTTTCTCGACCGCGATCTGCTCGTGTGTGGTCCCGAGATACTCGGTGTGATCGATGCCGATCGACGCCACACCGGCGGCCAACGGCGTCAGGACGTTCGTCGCATCGAGACGGCCGCCAAGCCCGACTTCGATGACCGCGACGTCCACGTTCGCGGCCGCAAACAGCTCGAAGCCCATAGCCGTCGTGGCCTCGAAGAACGTCGCGCCGAGCTGCTCGACGATCGGCGTCCGTCGGGCGATCCAATCCGTCACGTCCCGCTCGGTGATCTCGCGCCCATCGATCAAAAACCGCTCGCGAAAGTCCACCAGATGTGGCGAGGTGTACTGGGCGACCCGCAGTCCCCGCGCCCGGAGGAGCGCGGCCAGCGTGACGGTGACGCTCCCCTTCCCATTCGTGCCGCCAACATGAAAGGCACGGAGACGACGGTGCGGGTTACCGAGCGTATCCAGTAACGCCGCCATCCGCTCCAGTCCGAGCTTCCATTTGCCGGTTGTGCGGGCGAACAGGTAGTCGAGCGCGTCCCGGTACGCGGTCAGGGTGCCGAGTACCCCACCGCGGCGGGCTTGCCGCTCATGTGCCGCAAGAGTTGGCCGACGGTGCGCTTCAGTTCGCGGCGGTGCACGACATCGTCGAGCATCCCGTGGTCGAGCAGGAATTCGGCCGTCTGAAAGCCCTCGGGCAGATCCTGGCCGATCGTCTGCTTGATCACGCGCGGACCCGCGAACCCGATCACCGCGCCTGGCTCAGCGAGAATCGCATCGCCAAGCATCGCGTAGGACGCGCTCACGCCGCCCGTCGTCGGGTTCGTCAAAATCGACACGTACGGAATGCGCCGCTCGGCGAGCTGCGAGAGGATGGCCGACGCCTTTGCCATCTGCATGAGGGACAGCACGCCCTCCTGCATGCGAGCGCCACCCGACGCCGAGACCAGCACGAGGGGGTACTTCCGCTCGAGCGAGCGAGTACCGAGACGCGCGATTTTCTCGCCGACGACCGATCCCATCGAGCCGCCCATGAACGCGAAGTCCATGACGCCGAGGTTGACGGGCGCCTCGTCGAGCGTGCCCGCGACGGCCACGAGGGCATCATTGTCCCCGACATTGGTGCGCGCTTTGGCCAGTCGCGCGGTGTACTCGGGGAATCCAAGCGGGTCGGTGGATCTCAGGTCAGCCGCGACTTCTTCGATGCTGCCATCATCCAGCAAGAGCGAGACGTACTCCTGGGCGCGAATGCGACGGTGATAGTCGCAGGCCGGGCACACGTTCAGATTGCGGACGAATTTTTCCCGCAGATCGGTGTGCCCACACGCCTCACACTTCTCCCAAGCATCCGCTGGGATCTCGAGGCGCTCGACGCGTTCGCGGGGCTTGCGCGGGTCCTTCTTCTTTGCCCACCAGGCCATCCATAAATCTGGCCCGTTGGCGCTCAGATCGCTAGACCGTCCGCCCTGCCGCGGCCCTCGCCGGATATACGCACCAGGATACCAATGGCGAGCCAACTTGCCAGCATAAAGGATCCGCCATAGGAGAAAAACGGGAGCGGAATGCCAGCGATCGGCATGAGGTTGAGCGTCATCCCCACGTTCTCGGCCACGTGCACGCCCCAGCTGGCCGCCAATCCAAACGCGACGAGGCTGCTGAACGTATCGTTGGCGCGAGATGAAATCCTGACGCACCTCAAAAAAAGCACAAGAAATAAACTCAAAGCGAGCGTGACCCCGAGAAAGCCAAGCTCCTCACCCACCACGGCAAAGATGAAATCCGTGTGCTGCTCGGGCAAAAACGCTAATCGCTTCTGCGTGCCCATCGTAAACCCCTTCCCAAACCATCCACCGGATCCAATCGCCACCGTCGATTGAATGACGTGATAGCCCGACACACGGGGATCACGCGATGGATCGAGGAAAGTCAGCAGTCGCTGCTGCTGATACGGTTTCAATCGATCCCAGAAGAGCGGCGCAATAATACCCATCGCCACATTCGCGCAGACCGTGAACACGCCTTCCCAGAGATATGGCTTGTACGACCAGATGAGCACGATCAGCACGAGGAACCAAGCGGTCCACATGCCCTTGCTGAACGCCAGGATCAAGCTGATGCCGGGACTCGCGAGCAACAGCAACAGCTGCCACGGCACACCGAACCAATAGAGCATCGCGAAGAAAATCCCGATGAACACGATGCTCGACCCAAGGTCGGGCTGAATGAGCACGAACACCCATGGGATCGCCACGACGAGCGCCGGCTCCCAGAGATCGATGAGGGTCTTCGGCGCTTCCCGCCGCAGCGCAAGCGTGCGCGCGAGCATCAGCACGACGGTGATCTTCGCGAGCTCGGACGGCTGCCCGATACGGTGCCCGCCGATCGTGAGCCAGGCCGTACTCGACGCGGCGGTTCCGGCTCCCGAGCCGAAGAATCGGAGCAGCACGAGCAACGCGAGCGTGAGGAGATACGCGGGCCACGACACCCACTCGAGCAATCGCACGGACGCTCGGCTGATCACAAACGCGCCGACTATACCTAAGCAGAGCCAGGCCGTCTGGTAGCGCCAGAGCTTCGAGACAGCGGTCTGGGCATCGGTCTGGCCAGCGGAGTAGACCATCAGAATGCCGTACACCGACAGCAGCAGCGCCAGCAGAACCGTCGGATAATCGGGAATCGCGGATTTGCGGTCCATCATCCCTCAGACTGGATCTGCGAGACCGGGGCGACCTTCAAGAAGTGCTGCACCATGGCCGCGGCGATACGAGCCGCGTGGCCGCCGTGACCACCATGCTCGATCAAGACCGCCACGACAATCTTGGGATGATCCGCCGGCGCGAACCCGACGAACCACGAGTGCGTGTGCAGCGGATCCTCGGTGTTCTGCGCGCTGCCCGTCTTCCCGGCGATCACGACGCCTTGGATCTGCTCTCCGGCGGCCGTGCCACCGGCCTGGAGGACGCCCATCATCGCGCGGCGCAATCCCGCGAACTGGACCGAGTCGAGCGAGAAGATGCGCGTCCGCGAGGGCTGCGTCTGCCGCACGACTTCGGGGCGCGCTTCTTCACCGTCGGTCGCCAGCGCCGTATAGAACCGCGCCATACTGGCGATCGTCTGGGAGTTTTCGCCCTGGCCGATCGCGAGGTTGAGCACGACCGAAGTATTCCAGGCGCGCGCACCGAAGCGCCGATTATAGTAGTCGATCGCGTACGGGAAGTTCGGCGACGACTCGTTCGGCAGGTCGATACCGGTCTTGTCGCGGAACGCGAGCGCGACACCACCCGCGATGAGACGCTGTAGGCCGATCTTGAGACCCAACTGGTAGAAATAGACGTCGCACGACTTCACGATCGCCTGGGCGAGCGTGAGGTTGCCATGGCCATGCGGGTCCCAGCAATGAAAGTACCGGTCGCCGAACTGGAATCCGCCCGTGCACGGCACGGGCATAGTCTCATCGAGCGTCGCGATGTGATTCTCGAGCGCCCACGTCGCCGTGGCGAGTTTCCACGTCGAACCAGGGGGATAGCGCCCTTGGATCACCTTGTTGTAGAGCGGACGGCGGACGTCCGTCGTCAGGTCGTGCCAGTAGTCGGGCGGTATGCCGCCGATAAAACGATTCGGGTCGAATGTCGGCGCCGAGTGCAGCGCGAGGACGGCACCCGTCGCCGGATCGAGCGCGATCGCGCCACCCTGCAGCGTGTCGCCGAACAGGCCGACCGTGTACTCCTGGAGATCCAGGTCGATGTTCGTGTAGAGCGGCTGCGCCCCTTCCGGCAACAGATCCTGCCGGGCCCCGGCTTCGCGCACCACTCGTCCACGCGCATCAACCTCGACGAACCGCGTCCCTTCTCGGCCCCTCAGCCGATCTTCGTACTCTTTCTCCAGGCCACCTTTGCCAACCTGCTGGCCCGCTTTGTAGCCGCGATACTGACGAGAGCCCAGCTCTTGTTCCGTGATCTCACCCGTATATCCCACAAAGGACGCAACCGCTGCTCCATCGGGATAATGCCGCTTGGGAGCTGACTGAATGATCAGCCCTGGAAATTGAACGCGATGCTCTTCCAACACCGACACGACGTCAAAAGGCGCATCCGGCAGAATGACCGTGGGACGATTCGGCGCGCGACGATAGCGACGGACCGCTAAGTCGATTTGGTCACCGGACAGTGGTATCGTCTCACTGAGGCGCCGCAACACGACACGAAGCGAGTCCGCCGTTGGGCTCAGCATCGACACCGAGTACCCTGGAACGTTCTCGGCGATCACACGCCCGGTGCGATCATAGATAATTCCGCGAGGTGCCGGCAAAGGCACTTCGCGCAGACGATTCGTCTCTGACTGCAGAACATACTGAGCGTTCTGCAAAACCTGCGTGCGGAAAAACGCGCCCAGCAAGAAGACAAACGCGATGATGAGACCGATCGACGCAATCCGCGCGCGGCGCGCGACGTCGTTCGGATGAAAGCTCATGTCAGGCCGTCGAACCTCATCAAACCGTCGCGGGTTCCAGCAAAGGCCGCATCAACACGAGCAACACGACCCCAGCGGCGGCCGTGACCGCCGCGGACAATGGCCCCCAGATGAAGATCTGCTGGAGCAACTCCATATCTCTCATCTGATGCGCGGCCAGCAGATAAATGATCGTGTAAGCCCACTGTCCGGCAAAGAAGAAAAAGCCGTTGAGCGCGAGATTGTCGGCGAAGAACACCGCCTTCAACCAAGACGCAAGATAACCAACGATCGTCATAGCCAGCGCCCCGGCCCCGAACGCGTTCGGCGTCAGCGAGTCGGCGATGAGCCCGACGACGAAGCCAACCAGCGACGCGGTGCCCGGGCGAAGACGAACCGCCGCCAGCAACACCGCGATCAGGAGAAAATCGATTTCGGCCCGCCAGCCGAGCGCGGGGCGGAGCGAGAAGTGCAGAATGACCAGGACGAAGAACGCGACCGCCAGGCGGATCGTGCCGCTCGTCGTCACTGGCTCGGTCCGTTCTGAGTGTCGGTGCTGTCCGCCTCGGTGCCAGGTTGCATGCCGGGCGAGGCGCTGGTATCAGCGGTCGTGTCCTTGAGCGAATCCGCCCACACCGCCTGGACGCCGGCGGCGCCTCGACGGGGCTCGAGGATCATCACCGACGAGATGTCCTGTGGCTTCACCGCTGGCCGGAGGAGATACGTTCGCGCCCAGCCCTCGGTGAATCCTTCTCTGGGTCCCAACTCGCGCATGACCGTGCCGACTGGAATGCCTCGGGGATACACGCCACCCACTCCGGAACTGACGATCAACGTGCCCGATGGGAGCGTGGTGCTCAGCTGTACCCCGGACAGCTCCAGGAGATAGCGATCCGTACCGCTGCCGAGGTGGGCCTTGGCGATGCCGAACGCGCTCCCATCGGCGGTCATGGAGCTGACACGGAAATCTGGATGCGCCCACGAGATCGCCAGGCACATGCGAGGGTCGACGGTCTCGACCATACCGACCAACCCCTCGGGCGCCACAACAGGGCTGAAGGGACGCACGCCCTGCCGGGCGCCAGCCGTCAGCGTCATCGTGAACTCCTCACCCAGGGCGCGACTATGCAGCGCCTCGGCCGGGACGAACCCCCAGCGCAGTGCGGTGCCCAGTCTCAGGAGATGACGCAGACGGTCGTTCTCGGATTCCAGGCTGGGCAGCAAGAGGGCCTTGAGCGCGATCGAATCTTTGCCGGCGGTTTCCTGATCGTGACGCATCAGGGCCACGCGGCCGAGCTCGGCATTCTTTTGGAGCGAGATCAGGGGCGCGATGAGGTCGCGGCGCAGAGTCCCGGCGATCGGGTCGCGGAGGCGGCCAGGGAGCAGGATCGCGATCAACGCGAGGGCCCCACTCACGAACCCTAGTATGGCGTCAGCGCGTGTACCGCTCGGAACGGCGCGGGCCACGCTCTAGCTCAGCTGCTCAGGACCGACCAGTACTTCTCTTCGTCGTCGAGGATCCGGCCAGTACCGCGGACTACACACGTGAGGGGGTCCTCGTCGACGTGAATCGGCAGGCTGGTTTCCTGGCTCAACAGAAGGTCGAGTCCACGGATCAACGCACCGCCGCCGGTCATGACGATTCCCCGATCGACGATGTCACTGGCGAGCTCGGGCGGCGTGATTTCCAGCGCCCGGCGGACCGCGTCGACGATTTGTTGGATCGGCTCCTGGATGGCCTCGCGGATCTCCGCGGAGTGAACCCGGACCGTCTTCGGAATCCCGGACACGAGATCCCGGCCCTTCACCTCCATCTCCCGTTCCTCGCCAATCGGAGCCGCCGACCCAATCTGAATCTTGATCAGCTCCGCCGTGGGCTCGCCGATCAGGAGATTGTAGTTCTTGCGCATGAATTGGACGATCGCGACATCCAACTCATCGCCACCAGTCCGGATCGACGTATCCGATACGATACCGGAGAGCGCGATAACGGCGATTTCGGTGGTGCCGCCGCCGATGTCGATTACCATATTGCCGGTCGGCGTTTCGACCGGGAGGCCGACGCCAATCGCGGCGGCCATCGGCTCGGCAACCATGAAGACCTCTTTCGCGCCCGCGCCCAGGGCAGAGTCGCGGACCGCGCGGCGCTCAACTTCCGTGATCCCCGACGGAACGCACACGATCACGCGTGGCTTCACCTTGAACACGTGGTTCTCGATGATCAGCGTGAGAAAGTACCGCAGCATTTTCTCGGTCACGTCAAAGTCGGCGATGACGCCGTCCTTCATCGGGCGGACGGCGAGAATCCCGTCCGGCGTCCGGCCGAGCATACGCTTCGCTTCGAGCCCCACGCCTCTGATCTTTTTCGTCTCACGGTCGATCGCGACGACCGACGGCTCGTTGAGCACGATCCCTTCGCCCTTCACGTAGACGAGCGTATTGGCCGTACCGAGGTCGACGGCGATCGCGTTCGCGGGGAAGAGGGACCGCGATCCCGTCTTGAAGAAGGGCCAGCGCATTAGAGTGAAGAAAGTAGCCCTTGCCACGAGGGTGATCAAGGGAACAGCCTTGATTCATGCACCGTCCCGCGACGACGCGTTCGACCCACATCGCCATCGTCGAGAGAACAGTGTGCGACGCGTGCGGACTGTGCATGCCGCTCTGTCCGCCAGCGGCGATTTCTATGCATCGAGACGGACTCGTGATCGATGTCGTCACGTGCACCGGATGCCGGAAGTGCATCGACCCGTGTCCGGTCAGCGCGCTCACGATGGTCGACCGGCCATGATGGTCGACGTCTTGGTCGTCGGCGGCGGACCGGCCGGACTCGTGGCGGCGCGGACGGCGGCCGAGCGTGGATGCGAGACCTTGCTCGTCGAGCGCGATCCCGCCATCGGGCTGCCCGTGCGGTGCGGCGAGGGCGTCGGGTCCAAGGGGCTCGAAGAATTTCTCGATCCACGCAATGGGGACGTGCCGTGGGTGTCACGACGCATCACGCGGGTCGAGTTTCGATCGCCGAACGGATCGGTCGTCCGGGTCGGGCACGGCGACATCGGGTACGTACTCGACCGGTCCCGGTTCGAACCGGTGCTGGCCGAGCAGGCGACGGCGGCGGGTGCGACGATTCGCGTCGGCACCGAGGTCTCCGGGCTTTCGCGGGACGGCGCCACCTGGGTGGCGCAGGTCAACGGATCCCCCATTCGCGCTCGCGTTGTTATCGGAGCCGATGGCGTCGAGAGCATGGTGGGACGCTGGGCGGGCATCGACACACGGGTCCGCGCGAAGGACATGGAATCCTGCGCACAGGTCCTGCTCGATGACATCGAGGTCGATCCCGAAGCGATCGTCCTCCACTTCGGGAATGAGATCGCGCCAGGGGGGTACGCCTGGATTTTCCCCAAGGGGTCTACGTCGGCCAACGTGGGACTCGGCGTCGTCGCGCTTCGGGCCGGACGATCGGCGGTATCCTACCTCTCCGCCTACACGGCCTCCATGTTCCCCGATGGGACCGAGAGAAATCGTACCGTTGGCGGTGTCGTGGTACAGACCACGGTTCGAAGCACGGTCACCGATGGTCTCATGCTGTGCGGCGATGCCGCTCACATGATCAACCCCTTATCCGGCGCCGGGATCGTCAACGGGATGAAGGCGGGCCGCATGGCGGGTGAGACGGCCGCCGAGGCGATCGCCGAGGGAAACACATCGGCGCAAAGATTGTCCTCGTATCACGAGCGGTGGATGCAGATGCTCGGCCACGACCACGAGCGCTTCTACCGCGTGAAAGAAGCCTTGGGCAAATTCGACGACTCGTTCTTCGATGGTCTGGCGTGCTCCGTCAACGGCATCCCGGAGCAAAAGCGCACGCTGCGGCGGATCTTCACGACGGCGCTCTTGCAGCAGCCGGCGCTGCTGCCGGTCATTTTCAGGTACTTTGCGTGAAGCGGCGGAAGATGCTGGTACCCACGGCACACCGGTTCGCGGCAGCCGCGACGAGTCGCTCGGCCGGTCCCGCTACTGGGACCTCGCGGCTCCAGATATAGACGGGCAGCCGCGGCACCGCGAGCGGATCCCCACGCCAGGTCGTCGCGATCGTGAATCCCGTCGTGTAGCCAGTAGCAGCGGCCAGTTGACGCTCGCGACCAGCGGCCGCGCCGAACGGATAGGCGATCGCGCGAGGCTCTACATCCAGGGATTCCCCTATAGCCCGACGCGATCGCGACAGTTCCTCGGCGGCCTGCCGTGCGCCGAGCCAGGTGAGGCGCGGGTGTGTGGCCGTGTGAGACACGAACTCCATACCGCGCGGCTGCCACCGACGCATATCGCGCCACGTGAGATGCGCGAATCGGCGACCACCATACGCTACGTCCCAGCGATTCAGGCGGCCCGCATAGTCGGTTATCACCGCGCAGATCGCGGTGTAGCCAACGTCGGCCAGTGTCGGAAAGGCGTAGTCGCGGAGCGAGCGATAGGCGTCGTCGAACGTAATCACCAATTCACGGGGCCCCGGCGGCCGGTCTCCCGAAACACACCGTTCGAGATCATTCAACGAGAGGGTGCGCCACCCATCAGAGGCCAGACGCTCGATCTGGCGAAAAAAACGCCGGGGGGACAGGCGAGTAACGCCCAGGTCCCCCCGGCGATCGACCTTGTGATAACACAAGATCGGCGGAAGAATCATTAGGACAAGAACCCTCGCGCGTCCTCGTACCGGATGCCGAACGCCTCGGCCACCGCCGCATACGTCACGTGGCCGTCGACGATGTTGAGGCCCTTGAGCAGCGCGCCGTTTTCCTTGAGCGCCGTCTGCCAGCCCTTGTTGGCGAGTTGCAGCGCATACGGGAACGTCGCGTTGGTGAGCGCCAGCGTCGACGTGCGCGGCACGCCGCCCGGCATGTTGGCCACGCCGTAGTGGATCACGCCATCGACCACGTACGTCGGATTCTCGTGCGTCGTGGGATGGATCGTT
>DASRDS010000120.1:0-55976 GCA_035652495.1 Gemmatimonadaceae bacterium | reverse complement strand
GTGAGAATCGCGCGTGCGGCGTCGGTGGTGCCGAGGCCTGGGCCGATCAAGACGGCGTGCGCGAACTCGGCGATCTCGCGGTCGACGGTCGCATCGTCCGTGGGCCACGGGAACGCCAGCGACTCCGGCCCGACCGTTTGCGCGATCGGGACATTCTCGGGCGCGACGAACAGCCGAACGAGGCCGACACCGCTCGCATGCGCCGCCCGCGCGGCGAGGATGGCGGCGCCCATCATCGACTGGCCACCGGCGACAATCGCGAGACGGCGGCGTGTGCCCTTGTTGGCGTCGGCGGCGATCGGTGGGGTAAGAGCGCGGACCCAAGACGCATCGATGAGCGCCGGGCCATCGTCGCGCACCGGTAGGCCAATGTTGAGCACCGCGATGCGGCCCGTGTGTCCTCGGGCTATGAGCAGGCCCGCCTTCATTGTGCCGAACGTCAGTGTCAGGTCGGCTCGGACCGCCTGTTCGGCTGCACCGGTCGTGGCATCGACGCCGCTTGGTACGTCTAGCGCCACGACTAAGGCGCCCGCTGCGCGGCGCGCCGCAATCGAATCTATCGCTTCCGCTATCGGAGACCTTGGAGCGCCCGTGCTTCCTGTGCCTAGCAGACCATCAATGATCAGGCGTTCGTGGCCTACCGGCCTGCCGAGCGACACCAATGGCAGGGCGACGGATTTCTCAAACTGCGCATCCTCGGTTCGCGGCGGCATTACTTCCGTCACACGAACGGCAATACCAGCACGCGCGAGAGCGCCGGCTACGACCCAGGCATCACCGCCGTTGTTGCCGGGCCCGGCAAACACCGACACGCCACGCGAGACACGAACCGGATAGCGGCGAATGATCTCGGACGCCGCCGCGAAGCCCGCCGCGCGCATGAGCGCCCGCGAGGGAATGCCACCGGCGATGGCGCGAGCATCGTGCTCGGCGCTTTCGGCGGCTGTCGTTACCGCGAC
The DNA here is from genome assembly GCA_035652495.1 of Gemmatimonadaceae bacterium. Taxonomy (GTDB): domain Bacteria; phylum Gemmatimonadota; class Gemmatimonadetes; order Gemmatimonadales; family Gemmatimonadaceae; genus DASRDS01. The sequence goes on along the minus strand of DASRDS010000120.1, from coordinate 55,017 downwards.
GCCGGATATTACACGGCGACGGCCGGACATCTTACGCCCGCTGGGCGGCGTTCCAGGGATAATTCTGCTCGAACGCTTCGTCGAAATCGAAGACCGCCAGGAAATCGTCGCGCGTGTCGGTCGGCTGACTGATCAGGAGGTTCAGCTCGACGAGCGTGAAGACGATATCGCCGAGATCCGCCGTCGAAGTCACGCCCCAGTGATTCAGCACGAGGCGCGCCAGCACGCCAAAGCGGTCGAGCGCAAGGTCGCGGCACGCGATCGCCAGCTCGCGACCGGTGATGTGGCGACGCTCGGTCAGGCGACCCTGACAGAACTCGAGCGCGGACAGCACGAAGAGATAGGCGTGCTCGTCGAAACGCCGTTCGCGTAGGCGGATCTGATCCATGATCCCGTCCCGGAACGCGAGCTCGGCCATGCTAGTGCCTCACCGCCTCGGGCACGGGATAGAGCGGGAACGCGGTGGTCAGCTCGCGCACATCTTCGCGCACCGAGCGCGCCGTGTCAACGTCGGTTGGCGCCGAGAGGACGCGGTCGATCAGCTGGGCCACGCGATGCATCTCCTGCTCTTTCAAGCCGCGCGTCGTCACGGCGGGCGTACCGATGCGAATGCCGCTCGTCACGAACGGCGACTGGGTCTCCTTTGGCACCGTGTTTTTGTTCACGGTGATACCCGCCGCATCTAGCGCCTTTTCCGCAGCTTTACCCGTGAGATTCTTGTTGCGCAGGTCGACCAGCATCAGGTGCGTGTCGGTACCGCCCGAGACAATCTGATAGCCACGCTCCATGAGCGCGGCGGCGAGAGCCTTCGCGTTCGCGACTACCTGTTTCGCATACTGAGCGAATGCCGGCTCAGCCGCTTCCTTGAGCGCCACCGCCTTGGCGGCAATGACGTGCTCGAGCGGACCACCCTGCAGACCCGGGAATACCGCCTTGTCGATCGCCTTCGCGTGGACTTCTTTCGTGAGGATCAATCCGCCGCGCGGACCACGCAGCGTTTTGTGCGTCGTGGTGGTGACGACATCCGCATGGGGGACCGGCGACGGGTGGACACCGGTCGCGACAAGACCAGCGATGTGCGCCATGTCGACCATGAAATAGGCGCCGACTTCTTTCGCAATATCCGCGAACGCGGGAAAATCCAGCGTCCGTGCATACGCGCTGGCGCCTGCCACGATCATCTTGGGCTGCTTCTCGCGCGCCAACGTGCGCACGGCATCCATGTCGATGACACCCTGATCGTTGACGCCGTAGTGAATGGCCTGGTACAGAATGCCAGAGAAGTTGACTGGCGAGCCGTGCGTGAGATGACCGCCTTGGGAGAGATCCAGTCCGAGGAACGTCTCACCGGGCTTCATCAGGGCAAAGAAGACCGCCTGATTCGCCTGCGCACCCGAGTGCGGCTGCACGTTGGCGTGCTCGGCGTGGAACAGGGATTTCGCGCGATCAATCGCCAGCTGCTCGATCTGATCGACAAACTCGCAGCCACCATAATAGCGCTTCCCCGGCAGCCCCTCGGCGTACTTGTTCGTCAGCGGCGTGCCCATGGCTTCCATCACCGCTGGCGAGACAAAATTCTCGCTGGCGATGAGCTCCAAGCCGTCGGACTGCCGCTCGATCTCCTTCTCGATGAGCCGCGCGATCTCGGGGTCCGTTTCGTTCAGCGCCGTGCCCGGCGGGCAGCGGTCCCAGTTCCACCATTTCATCACGATAGCCCCATCATACAACGCTAAACTCAATCTTCATAGAGGGATCGGCCGATCACGATCCGCTGAATCTCGGACGTCCCCTCATAGATCTCCGTCACCTTGGCGTCCCGAAACAGGCGCTCGACGGGGAATTCTTTTACGTAGCCATAACCGCCGAAGACCTGGACCGCCTGCGTGGTCACCCACATCGCCATTTCACTCGCCGTCAGCTTGGCCATCGAGCCGAGTTGCGTCACTCGCTCGCCCCGATCCTTGGCCGCCGCGGTGGCAAATAGCAGGGCCCGCGCCGCCGTGTAACGAGTCGCCATATCGGCCAACTTGAACTGAATCGCGCCATGCTCCCGAATCGCCTGACCGAACGTGCGTCGCTCACCCGCGTAACGAATTGAGTGCTCCAACGCCGCACGAGCGATACCGAGGGCTTGGGACGCTATCCCTAAGCGGCCATGCTCGAGCGACCCTAATGCATAGACGAGTCCCTCCCCCTCGGTTCCAAGAAGCCGGTCGGCCGGCACACGCAGGTTGTCGAACATGAGCTGCACCGTCGGGGACGCGCGGAGGCCCATCTTGTCCTCCAGCTTTCCGACGTGATACCCGGGCAGATCTGGCGTGACAATGAACGCCGAGATCCCGCGGGCACCCTCGCGATTATTACCCTGGTCGGTTCTGGCCATCGCCAGGATCACGCCCGCGCGGTTGCCATTCGTGACCCACGCCTTCGTCCCATTGAGGACGTAACAGTCGCCGTCCCGAACCGCCTGGGTCCGGAGCGACGCGGCGTCCGACCCGGCGTCGGGCTCCGATAGCGCGAAGGCGCCCAACAACTCGCCGCGCGCCATCGGCTTCAAGAACCGCTCCTTCTGGGCCTCGGAGCCGTGCTTGAGCAGCATCTGCATCGGCAACGAGTTGTGCACCGACAGCAGCACGGCCGTCGACGCATCGGCGGCCGCGATCTCCTCCAGGGCCAGCAGGTACGTCACGGTATCGACGCCGAGCCCGTCGTACTCGGGCGGGATCAGCATCCCCATGAATCCCAGCTCGGCCAGCCTCGGAATGACCGTGGGATCAGGCTCGCCCTCCTGATCCCACTTGGCGGCAAACGGCTCCAGCGACTCGGCGGCAAACTCTCGCGCCAGACGTTGGACTTCGCGTTGCTCTTCAGTAAGCGGTAAAAATTCTTGCATCAATCGTATTGATAGAAACCGCGTTTTGTCTTCCGGCCGAGCCATCCGGCCGCGACGTACTTTCGGAGCAGCGGGCAGGCGCGATACTTGGGATCGCCCAGGCCGTCTTGGAGGACATCGAGGATGGACACGCACGTGTCGAGGCCAATGAGATCGGCCAAGGCCAACGGGCCCATCGGATGGTTCATGCCGAGCTGCATGACAGTGTCGATGGCCTCCGGCGTGCCGACGCCTTCCATGAGGCAATAGACTGCCTCATTGATCATGGGCATCAGCACCCGATTCGACACGAAGCCTGGGAAGTCGTTGACTTCTACCGGCGTCTTTCCGAGATGCTTCGCGAGATCGATTACCGTGGCGGTCGTGGCATCCGACGTGGCTAGGCCACGGATCACTTCGACGAGCTTCATCACCGGCACCGGGTTCATGAAGTGCATCCCGATGACCTGCGTCGGGCGGCGCGTTTTGGCCGCGATTTCGGTGATGGAGATCGAGCTGGTGTTCGACGCCAGGATCGCTGACTCTGGCGCTATGCTATCTAGGCGTTTGAATAGATCGAATTTTAACGCGGCGTTTTCCGACGCTGCTTCTATGACAATGTCGGCGTTCGCGGCCGCTGACACATCAACGGACGTGTTGATGCGCGAAAGGGCGGCATCGCGTACGTCTTGGGTGATGGCGGCCTTCTTGACTTGGCGGTCCAAGTTATTCGAGATCGTCGTGCGGCCGCGACTCAAGGCGTCTTCCGACACATCGACCATTGTGACGGGGATCGAGGCCAGCGCCAGCGTGTGCGCGATCCCATTGCCCATTTGTCCCGCGCCTATCACTACAGCGCGTCCGATAGTTCCGTGCGCCATTACACGCGCTCGACCGAGAGCGCGACCGCATCGCCACCGCCGAGGCACAGCGTGGCCAGGCCCGTCCGCTTGTTGCGATCGCGGAGCGCGTACAGAAGCGTGGTGAGCACGCGCGCACCGCTGGCGCCGATCGGGTGGCCGAGGGAGATCGCGCCGCCGTTGACGTTGACGCGGCTCCAGTCCCAGCCGAGCTCCTGGCCGTCAGCGAGCGCCTGCGAGGCGAACGCCTCGTTGGCTTCGATGAGATCGTAGTCGCTGATCTTCGTGCCCGCTTTCTTCATCAGGTTGCGCACCGCGATCACCGGCGCGAAGAACAACTCCTGAGGCTCGACAGCGCCCGTTCCATAACCCGTGATGCGAGCCAAGATCGGCAAGCCATGCGCTTTGGCGTATTCGGCCGACGCGACGACGAGCGCTGACGCACCATCGTTCAGCGTCGACGCGTTCCCGGCGGTCACGGTCAGCTCTGACGCAGACATGCCTCGAGCATCGGACGCGAACGCCGGCTTCAGCTTGCCCAGCGACTCGACCGAGGCATCCTTGCGCGGGCCTTCGTCGGCCGAGATCAACGTCGCGCCCTTCTTGCCCGGGACTTCGACCGGGACGATCTCGTTCGCGAACTTCCCCGCTTCCATAGCCGCGACCGCGCGGCGATGCGACTCGACCGCGAATTCATCTTGAGCCGCGCGCGTCACGTGCGCCTTCTTCGCCGTGTACTCGGCGTGCCCACCCATGTGCACGTCGCAGAACGAGCACCACAGACCGTCCTTGATCACCCCATCGGTCAGTGTCTGGTTGCCGAGCTTGACGCCGCCGCGCATGCCGTAGTTGTAGTAGGGCGCGTTCGACATCGACTCCTGGCCGCCTGCGACGATGACCTCGGCGTCGCCCGCCTTGATCGCCTGCGCCGCGAGCATCACGGCGGCGAGACCGGAGCCGCACACTTTGTTGACGGTGAGCGCCGAGACGCCCGCGGGGAGACCGGCGTGAATGGCCGCTTGGCGAGCCGGCGCCTGGCCGACGCCGCCCTGCACCACGTTGCCGAAGATCACGTCGGAGATGTCCGACGCGTCGACGCCGGCGCGGTCGACCGCGGCGCGGATCGCGGCCGCGCCGAGTTGGGGTGCCGTGAGCGGTGCGAGGCCGCCGAGGAAGCGGCCAATCGGGGTGCGGGCCGCGGAGAGAATGACTGCGTCAGGCATGGAGTGTAAGAGACCGCGTTGCGATCTCGTGTGTGAGACGGGTGACGAAATCAGCGACTGGAACGGGGGTGGGACGTTGCTTCTCACCTGCGCCGCGCACGCTGACGGCGACCGTGTCCGACTGCGCTTCGCGGGGACCGATCACCGCCAGGTACGGAATCTTCATGAGGTTTCCTTCCCGTACGCGGTACTGCAAGGTTTCGGCGCGCGCATCGAGATGGGAGCGAATGCCCGCGGCGATGAGACGTTCGTTCACGGCAGCTGCCGCTGGCGCGACATCGTCCGTCAACGGCAAAACGCGTACTTGTTCCGGCGCGAGCCAGACCGGAAACGCGCCCGCGTAGTGCTCGATCAAGCCACCGACGAAGCGCTCCATCGAGCCGACGAGGACGCGGTGCAGCATGATCGGACGGTGCGGTTGATTGTCGGCACCGGTGTACTCGAGCTGGAATCGCTCAGGGAGATTGAAGTCGAGCTGCACGGTCGGGCCTTGCCAGTAGCGGCCGATCGCATCGACGAGCTTGAAGTCGAGCTTTGGACCGTAGAAAGCGCCGCCGCCGGCGTCGATCTTGTACTTCTGATTGCGACTCTCGAGCACCTCCGCCAAGGTCCGCTCAGCCTCGGCCCACACTTCGGGGCTGCCCAGTGATTTCTCGGGGCGAGTCGAGAGCTCGATATGATATTCGTAGCCGAACACGCCCAGAATTTCGTCGACCAGATCCAAGAGCCGAGCGATCTCGACGCGCACTTGCTCCGGAGTGCAGAACACGTGCGCGTCGTCTTGTGTGAATCCGCGCACGCGCAGCATGCCGTGCAGGACGCCGCTGCGTTCATAGCGATAGCAGGTGCCGAACTCCGCGTATCGGATGGGAAGATCACGATACGAGCGAGCTTTGGATTGATAAATCGCTATGTGGCCCGGGCAATTCATCGGCTTTGGGCGATATGCCGCGCCCTCGACCTCCATCGCCCCGAACATGTTCTCTCGGAAGGTTTGGAGGTGACCTGAGATTTCGTACAGGCGCTCGCTAGCTATGTGCGGTGTATAGACGAGCTCATACCCGTGTTTGAGTATGAGCGATTGTTCGTACTTTTCGATTTCGTTCCGGATCAGAGCCCCGCGAGGGTGCCAGAGGATGAGGCCGGGCCCTACACGTTGATCGGTCGAGAATAAATCGAGCTGCGCACCGAGCAACCGATGGTCGCGACGCTTGGCCTCCTCGAGCCGATGCAGATGCTCATTGAGCGCGGCCCTCGACCAGAAGGCGGTGCCATAGATGCGCTGCAGCATCTGGCGCTTCTCGTCGCCGCGCCAATACGCCCCGGCGGTATTGAGGAGCTTGAAATGCTTGAGGTATCCGGTGTCGGGCACGTGCGGCCCGCGACACAGGTCGGTGAAGGGCCCGTCGGTATAGGTCGAGATCACCTCATCGCGGCCCAACTCGCCGATGCGCTCGAGCTTGAGCGGGTCATCAGCGAACTCGTGCAGGGCCTCATCGCGCGAGACCTCTTTGCGCACGAACTGGTAGCCTTCGGCCACCACCCGTTGCATCTCCGCCTCAAACGCCGCCACATCCTCCGGAGTGAACGGCTCGGCGACCCCGAAATCGTAGTAAAAGCCCTCGTCGATCGCGGGACCGAAACCGATTTGCGCGTTGGGCCGCAAGCGGCGAACCGCGGTGGCGAGGATATGGGCGGCCGAGTGGCGCAGGACGTCGAGCGAGCGCGGGTCCTTTTCGGTCAGGACGACGAACTCACCGTCCGCTCGGAGCGGTGTCACGAGATCTTGGACCTGCCCGTTTACCACCACGGCGATCGCGGCCTTCGCCAATCGGGGGCCGATGGACTCGACGACCGCGAGCGGCATGGTCCCTTCGGGGACCTCGCGGACGGCGCCGTCCGGCAGAGTCAGTCGAAGCATGCGGGGCGGAGCGCTTGTGGTCACACTACTTACCTCCGCCGAGCATTGGCGACAGAGAAGTTTGATACCGGAAATAGAACAGCACGCCCGCGACCGTCACGATCGCGACGGCGACCCAAATCAGGTATCGCCAGCGTGGCATAGGAGAGAAAAATAGAGTGGAAAAGTGGCCTTGTTCTTGCCCGCCACGGACTTGGAAATTAATCGTTGACATCTACGCCTCGCCACGGGAGTTCTTATGTCTCGGTACCGGATCCGCGTCAACGACGAAGACGAGGGCACGCCTAACGGCCTGCTCCTGCTGGCCGTGGGGGCGATCGCGGGGCTCGCCGCCGGTGTGTATCTGTCACAACGGTATGGCGGCGTCGCCGGCGTGACGTCCCGCCTCAAGTCTCGGTTCGCGGGCGCGACGAAGCACGACGAGGAGGGGTACGACGAAGGGGACGAGGAGCTCGAGGACGAGCCGTTCGAGAGCGCCAACGAGGACCTGGAGGAGCGCGTCCTGTCGGCGTTTACGAACGATCCCACCCTTCGCGAGCGTGCCGTGGATATCGGAGCCGTGGCCGAGCACACGATCGAGCTCACCGGCCACGTGTTCACCCAGCGGGAGGCGGACCACGCCGCGGTGATCGCTCGCGGCGTCCCAGGCGTCGAAGCAGTCGTCAATCGCCTCAGCGTGCGGCAGGACGAGCAGGCCGAGGAGACGGACGTGGACGAGGAGGACGACGACCAGGACGACCTGGACGACCAGGCACATTACGCGGAAAGTGATTGGGGCGACGAGGATGCGGCCGACCGGAGCTCCCCGCGTCCAATCGACACGCATATGGCGCAGGACTTGCCGACGGAGCCGCCGCCGCCCGCTTAGTGGTCTTTCCGACCACTCCTTTAGGTGCTTCGTGGAGCGGTTACGCTCTCCGAAAAAAAGCCATCGTCTATCGAACGAGCCACTTACCAGTCGAGCCGGCAGCGTCTATTAGACGCCGATTGGGCGAGGCTTTTATCTTGACGCGATGACGGCGAGCATCCCCGAGACAGCGCGTCCCGTGATCACGGACGCCGAGATCTACGATCGTTGGATGGCAAGCGGCGGGTTCACCGCGCAAGCCAAACGGTCCCGCCGGGTGGGTGGGGACAAAGACCCGTTCGTTATCGTCATGCCGCCGCCAAACGTGACGGCGATCCTGCACGTCGGTCACTCGCTGGGTGGCGTCGTGCAGGACGTGTTGACCCGGTGGCGCCGGATGGCTGGCGACGACACGCTCTGGTTGCCCGGTACGGACCACGCGGGCATCGCGACCCAGAACATCATTGAAAAGCAGCTGATGGCTGAGGGGTCGTCGCGCCAGGCACTCGGCCGCGAGGCCTTTGTCACGCGGACCGAGAAGTTCGTCGCCGAGACGGGCGGCACGATCCTGCAGCAGCTTCGCGCGATCGGCGCATCGGCTGACTGGACCCGGACGCGATACACCTTGTCGCCCGAGCTGTCACGCGCGGTGCGTGAGGCATTCGTTCGCCTGTACGACGAAGGGCTCATTTACCGAGGGCATCGCGTCATCCACTGGTGTCCTCGCGATCTCACCTCTTTGAGTGATGAAGAGGCCGAGCACGAGGAGACTAAGGGAACGCTCTACTATGTCCGCTATCCGTTGGCGGAGGATCAGTCACAGGGCATTACGGTCGCCACGACCCGCCCTGAGACTATGCTCGGCGACACGGCCGTTGCGGTGCATCCCAACGATGAGCGCTATCGCCATCTCATCGGCAAGGAACTCCTGCTGCCGCTCGTGGGTGTCGGTATCCCGGTGGTGGCCGACGAAGCGGTCGATCCGACGTTTGGCACCGGCGCGGTGAAGGTGACGCCGGCGCACGATCCCAACGATTTCGAGATCGGACAGCGACACCAGCTGCCGATGCCGGTGATCATGACGCCGGACGCGAAGATGGACGGCGAGCGCGTGCCGGATCGCTTCCGCGGGTTGGACCGGTTCGATGCGCGGACGGCGGTGGTCGCCGAGCTGAAGGAGCGGGGCGCGCTCACGCAGACAAAGGAGATCGATCACGCGGTCCGGCACTGCTATCGCTGCGACACGGTGGTCGAGCCGCGGCTGTCGGATCAGTGGTTCGTGCGCATGCAGCCACTGGCCGATCGGGCGCTCGACGCCTATCGCCAGGGCTACGTGCGAGTGCTGCCCGAGCGCTACGAGAAGGTCTACGAGAACTGGCTCGAGAACATCCGCGACTGGAACATCTCGCGCCAGCTCTGGTGGGGCCATCGCATCCCCGTGTTCTACTGCGATGCATGCGGCTGGTTTGGGGCAAAGAAGGAAGAGCCCACCGCCTGTCCGGCGTGTGGAACGAGCGGCAAGATCCGGCAGGACGAGGATGTGCTCGACACCTGGTTCTCCTCCTGGCTCTGGCCGATCTCCACGCTCGGCTGGCCCGACGATACGCCGGACCTCCGCGCGTTCTACCCGACCGATGTCCTCGTGTCGGGTCCCGAGATCCTGTTCTTCTGGATCGCCCGCATGCAGATGGCGGGGCTGCACTTCACGGGGAAGGTGCCGTTCCACACGATTCTGCTCCACGGCACCGTGCGCGACCTGCAGCATCGCAAGATGTCCAAATCGCTCGGCAACGGCATCGATCCCCTCGATGTCGTGGACCTGTTCGGCGCGGACGCCCTGCGGTATACGCAGCTCGCGGGTATGGGCCTTGGGGCCGACGTCATTCTCGATCCGACCGAGATCGAGGAGAGCTTCGCCGGCGGCCGGAATTTCGTCACGAAGCTCAAGAACATCGCGCGCGCGTTGGAGCGCGTCGGTCCTGACGACGTGCGGCGTATGGGCGAATTCGCCAAGCCCGAGTTCTCGCGCGCCGATTGCTGGATCCTCTGCCGGCTCGATGCCACGATCAGCGCCTGCGATGCGGCGCTCGGGCCTGCCCGCCCCGAGGGCGGCATCTGGGGCGCGAACAAGTACGACGGGATGCGGCTCAACGAGTACGTCGAGGCCGCACGGACATTCGTCTGGGACGATTTCGCGGCGTGGTACCTCGAGCACTGTAAGGCGCGACTGGCCCCCGACTGGGACATGCGCGACCGGGCCGTCGCGCGCGCGATCCTCGTGCACGTGTTCGACATGGCGCTCAGAATCCTGCACCCGATCGTGCCATTCGTGACCGAGGCGCTCTGGGAGCAGCTGCCGACGACCCATGAGCACGCGATTCTGGCGACCTCCCGGTGGCCTAGCGCGCGCGACGGCTGCAATGATGGGAAGCGAGGCACGGAGTATGAGCGCGTGCGCGAGGCCGTGAGCGCGCTCCGGCAGCTCCGGGCCGACTATAATGTGCCACCCCGCCGGACCCTCGAGGCGACGATTGTCCCGACCCTTCGGTCGCGGACGGTGTACGTCGAGGAGGCCGAAGCGGTCGGGCGACTCTCGGACTGCAACGTGCGAGTCGGCGACGCGAACGGTACGTTATCCGCGACCGCCGTGCTCTCGGACGGATCGTCGGTCGTGCTGTCGCTGGCGGGCGCGATCGACGCCGAGAAAGAGTGCGCGCGGTTCAAGGGCGAGCTCACGAAGCTGTCGGCGCAGCTCGAATCCTTAAGAAAGCGCCTGTCCAACGAGAAGTTCGTTCAGCAAGCCCCGTCTGACATCGTCGAGGAAGAGCGGCGGAAAGAACGCGAGTGGACATTACGGGAGGCGGAGTTGGCGCGGAAAGTTCGCGCACTGTGCGGGGCATAGCGGGACGCGCCGCCGCGGTCTGCATCATGGCGGCCGTGGCGGCGTGTGCATCGGAACAGTTTCCCCCCGGCGGCCCGGAGCGTCACGCGCCACCGCGCCTCCTCCAGCTGATTCCGGAGACGAACGCCGTCAACGTGAAAACGGACCGCGCGGTGTTCCGGTTCGACGAGGTCGTGAGCGAGCTCCCGTCGGGAGTCGAGAGCCTCGACAAGCTCTTCATCGTCTCGCCGAACGAGCGCAAAGCGCCGGTATCGGCGGCGTGGCATCGCACGCACGTGTCGCTCAGTCCGCGTCATGGGTTTCGGCCCAATACCGTCTACTCGATCACCATGCTGTCGGGGATGACCGACTTGCGCGGCAACTCGATCAAGCGAGACACGACCCTCACCTTCTCCACCGGGCCGACGATACCGGAGACCGCCGTTCGCGGCGCGGTGTTCGACTGGGTGCGAGGCACCACCGCTCCGAAAGCCCTGATTGAAGCATGGGTCCCGCCGGACACCAATACGATCTGGGTCGCGGTCGCCGACAGCAGCGGCCGGTTTGTATTGCCGCACCTACCGGGCGGCAAATACACCGTTCGAGGCTACATCGATCAGAACAACGACCGTAAGCTCCAGCTGCGCGAGCTATGGGACTCGGTCGGCGTCGATCTCAAGGACACTCTGAACATCGAGTTGCTGACGTTCATCCACGACACCATCGGCCCGCGCATCTCCGAGGCGCGTATCCTCGATAGCGTCACCTTGCGGCTCACGTTCGACAAAGGCCTGGATGTCAACCAGCCGATTACGACCAGCTTGTTCACGCTGAAGGCGAAAGATTCGAGCGCGGTCCCGATCACGTCCGCGATCTCCGGCCGGTCGTACGACTCGGTCTCCCAGGCGAAGGCCCGCGCGCGCGACGACTCGGTGCTCCGCGCCGACTCCGCGAAACGCGCGGCCGCCGGCGGGGTCGGCGCTCGCGACACGGCCGCCGCGCGCGCCCGCAGCCTGCAGCGCCAGGCCCGGCGCGACTCGGCCCGCGAAGCCAAAGTGCTCAAACCGAGCAAGCCGAGTCCCGTGACCGACGCCGTCGTCTCGCTCGGATTGCCTTTGACACCCGGGTCGTTCTATCGGGTCTCCTCGAACGGGCTCCGGAATCTGCTGGGCCATCCCCGATCGGCGTTCTTAGTGTTCAGCGTTCCCAAGCGCGATACAACGAAAGCAGACAGCACGCACGGGCGCCGCGGCATCCGCGGACGGGTGCCAGGGGCCGCTCCGCCGACTCGAGATTCGACGACACGGCGAGATTCGACGACACGGCGAGATTCGACCGCGCGACGGGATTCGGTGCCGTGACCGATCCCCGCCGCGAGCTGCCGTCGGTGAGCGCGCTGCTGGAAAGTCCGGCGGTCGGTCGGCTGATGGCGCACGCGCCCCGCGCGATCGTCGTCGATGCGGTCCGCGATGCCGTGGCGCGCGCCCGAAAGAATCCGAGCACCGCACCGCGCGGAGACGACGAGTGGGCCTCGGCGATCGGTGACGCGCTGGCGGCGCGGTCACGACCGTCGCTGCGACCCGTGTTCAACGCCACTGGCGTCGTGCTGCATACGAACCTCGGACGCGCGCCGCTCGCCCGCGCCGCGATCGAGGCGATCGCCGCGGCCGCGGCCGGATACTCGAACCTCGAGTACGACATCGAGCGCGGCGCCCGCGGATCGCGCTATAGCCACTGCGTCTCCCTACTCACGGAGCTGACGGGCGCGGAGGACGCGATCGTGGTCAACAACTGCGCGTCGGCGCTGGTGCTGGCGCTCAACACCGTGGCGGACGGCAAGGCGACGATCGTATCGCGCGGCGAGCTGATCGAGATCGGCGGCAGCTTCCGCGTGCCGGACATTATGGCGAAGAGCGGGTCACGGCTCGTCGAAGTCGGGACGACCAATCGGACGCACCTCGCGGACTACGATGCCGCGATCGCGCCCGAGACCGGGGCGTTGCTCAAGGTGCATCGAAGCAACTTCGCGATCGACGGGTTCGTGAGCGAGGCATCGCTCACGGATCTCGCGGCGCTTGGCGCCGAGCGGGGGTTGCCGTTACTCCATGACTTCGGGAGCGGGCTCATGGTGTCGCTGGAGGCGTATGGCCTCGGTGGCGAGCCCACCGCGCGGGACTCCGTCCGGGCTGGGGCCACGCTCACTATGATGAGCGGCGATAAGCTGCTCGGCGGGCCTCAGGCTGGCATCATCCTCGGTGCTTCGTCCGTCATTGCCTCGGTTCGACGCAATCCGCTGACTCGAGCGTTGCGCGTGGATAAGCTTACGCTGGCCGCTTTGGAAGCCACTTTAGCTTTATATCGGGACACGGATACCGCGCTCCGCGAGATTCCCACGCTGGCGATGATTACCGCTCCAGTTGAGCGTATCTATGAACGCGCTCGCCTGGCGGCTTCGCGCATCGCCTGTGAGGTCGCGGCGTCCGAAGCGACTGTGGGTGGAGGGGCATTTCCAACCGCTCGCATTTCGTCAGCCGCGCTTTCATTGCCTGACAATGTTGAACAGCGACTGAGATACGGGGATCCGGCGATCATCGGAAGAGTGGCTGACGGTCGCTGTCTCCTCGATCTCCGATCGATCCCCGAGGCCGACGATACGGCGTTCGTAGACACGGTCATGCGCGCGCTGGCATGAAGACAGTCGTTTTCTTGGACCGTGACGGCACGATTATCCGCGATGAGCACTATCTCGCTGACCCAAATCGTGTCATGCTCATCGATGGCGCGGCCGAGGCCATTGCACGGCTCAGAGAAGCGGGTGCGGTGGTCGTCGTGGTGACGAACCAATCGGGGATCGCCCGCGGGCTCATCACACCGGCGCAATATGAGGCTGTGAGCCGTAAGCTCGAGGAGTTAGTGACCGTCGATGCGACGTACATGTGTCCACACCACCCGGACGTTGATGGACCGTGCGAGTGTCGCAAACCTGGTCTCGGGATGTACCAGCAAGCTATCGTGGACCTCGGGCTCCAAGGGGCACGCATAGTGCTCGTGGGGGATCGATGGACCGACATCGCGGCCGCCGAAGCACTGGGCGGATATGGAATACTCGTGGCCTCAGCTGATACCCCGCGTGAGGATATCGCGCGCGCACCCGTGCAGGCGCCTGACCTCGGCGCAGCGGTGACCATGGCCCTAGAGACCCGAATCGCCGTATTCGCGTCCGGCGCTGGAAGCAATATGGAAGCGATCGCCGAACATCTCCCCATTGCGCTGGTCGCTTCGAATAAGGCGAGCGCCGGGGTTCTGGCAAAGGCGCACGCCAGAGGGATCCCAACCGCCATCTTCGCGAATCACGACGATGCCGACGAGATACTGCGCGTGCTCAGACAGCATCGCATCGAGCTCATCGCGCTCGCCGGATACCTCAAGCACGTCCCCGACGCCGTGACGCGAGCGTTTCGCGGACGCATCCTGAATATCCATCCGGCGCTGCTCCCGTCATTCGGCGGTCCCGGCATGTATGGAGAACGGGTTCACGCGGCCGTGCTGGAAGCTGGCGTGAAGATCACCGGGGCGACCGTGCACTTCGTCGACACGGACTACGACCGCGGCCCGATCATCGCCCAGGCGCCTGTGTGGATCCATCCGGACGACACGCTGGAGGGCTTGGCCGCGCGGGTGTTGGAGGTCGAGCACCGCATGTATCCGCAGGCCATCGCCGCGGTCGCTACTGGACGCGTTACCCTTGGAGCGGATGGACGAGTTATCGGTGATGTGCACCAGGGCGACCCTCACCATTCGAAGGAGAACGACCTATTCGCACACTAGCCGCGTTGGCCGCACTGTGTGCCGTCGCGACATCCGCGACGGCCCAAGTCACCGAGACGGTCGCCGACTGGATCCAGCTCGATGCGCCACCAGGCCAAGAAGGCAGCGCCACCAGCATCATCTCGGCCAGCCTGCCCGGGTGGACGACCGATGCCATGGGGAATTTGATCAAGCACGTCGGGAGCGGCTCACCGCGCCGCGTGGTCAGCTGCGGACTCGATAACGGTGGCTACATCGTGTCCGAGATCACCGACGCGGGATATCTGCGGCTCGCGGCGCCGGAGCGCAACACGCACTCGCCGCTCTGGGACCAGTTCCACGAGGGCCAGCGCGTGCGCGTGCTCACCAAGCATGGCGCGCTGCCCGGCGTGATCGCGGTCAAGAGCACGCACCTCTGGCGCCGACGGTCGACGCCCGAGACGCCGGTGACGATCGACGATCTGTGGCTCGATGTCGGCGCTCGGTCGAGAGCCGAGGTCGAGCAGATGGGAATCCAGATTCTCGACCCGGTCCTCAAGCAATGGTCGCCGTGGCGCTACAGCGACTACGTCTCCGGCCCTGATGCCGGCAGCCGCGCCATGTGTGCGATCCTCGCTGGAGCGGCGTCGAGTCAGCCAACGCGTCCTGGCGAAACGATTTTCGTCATCAGCGTCCAACACAGCTACAACAATGCCGGTCTCGCATCGGTGCTCGCCCACCTCGGACGGGTGGACACCGTCGTGGTGCTGGGGTCAACGCCGCTCACGTTACCTGTGCGCTATCCCGGTACGCTCGTTGAATCCGTACAAGAGAGCGATGTGAAGGCGTTCGCCACCCGGGTGGCGGACGTCGCGGGTGTGGCGTCGGCCATGCCGGTCGCTCTGAAAGGCGTACCGACCGTGCCACCAACGGCCCCGTCGACGCCAGACAGCCTCTCGGCCGTGGCCGATCTCCTCACACAGGTGGGCAGTGTCTACGGTCCTTCGGGTCACGAAGGCGACGTCCGTCGCACCGTACGCGGCCTGATTCCGAAACCGTGGAGCGCGCTCAATCCCACCGTTGATACCGCCGGTAATTTGGTCGTCGCCGCCGGCCCTCATAAGGATACCGTCGTCTTTGTCGCGCATCTCGACGAGCTTGGGTTCGATATCGTTCGGATCGAACACGACGGCCGCGTGGTGCTCAAGCCGCTCGGTGGATTCTATCCTTCCTTATGGGAAGGCCAGCGGGCGCTGCTGCACGAGGTCACGAAATGCGACACGCCGATGCGTGGCGTCTTCGTCCCGCGAGACAAAGCGACGGTCAAGCAGCCCGATACACTGTCCGCCTGGTTCGGAGTCGATTCCGTGGCACTCGCGGCGTGTGGCGTGCACGTTGGACAAGGCGTGACTTCGACCAAGCATCCAACCCGGCTGGGATCGACCCGGTACAGTGTGCGCGCACTCGATGATCGCACCGGCGTGACATCGCTGCTGCTCGCGATGCAGCACATCGATCCGACGAAACTCGATCACACGGTGATATTCGCGTTTTCCACGAGAGAAGAGGTGGGACTGAACGGCGCGGCGGCGCTGGCCGCCCAGTTCGGGACGAGTGTGAAGCGAGTGCATGCCGTCGACACATTCGTCTCGTCCGACTCGCCACTCGAGTCGCAGCGCTTCGCGTACGCACCGATCGGCGCGGGCGCCGTCGAGCGCGCGCACGATAATTCCAGCGTCACGCCAGCGGCCGAGGTCGAACGCGTGCGACGGATCGCCGAGTCGGGTCACATTCCGTTGCAGATCGGAACGACCAATGGCGGGAATGATGGATCGGTGTTCGTGAACTACGGCGCGGTCGATGTTCCGCTCGCCTGGCCGCTGCGGTACAGCCACTCGCCAGCCGAGGTGA
Source organism: Gemmatimonadaceae bacterium (assembly GCA_035652495.1). Lineage (GTDB taxonomy): Bacteria > Gemmatimonadota > Gemmatimonadetes > Gemmatimonadales > Gemmatimonadaceae > DASRDS01. The sequence goes on along the minus strand of DASRDS010000120.1, from coordinate 38,716 downwards.
TCGACCTGTCGGATCTCCATGCGTTGGGACTGCTCATTGCGGCGGTCGCCGTCGCGCCGGTGAGGTAACGAGACCACGATGCCGATCGCTTTGCTGTCAGTTACGGATAAGACCGGACTCGTCGAGTTCGCGCGTGGCCTGGCTGAGCTCAAGTGGGAATTGCTTTCGACGGGCGGAACGGCGTCGTTGCTGCGTGACGCTGGGCTAACCGTTCGCGAGGTCAGTGAAGAGACTGGACTGGCGGAGATGCTCGACGGGCGCGTGAAGACGCTGCATCCCGCGATCCATGGCGGGCTTCTCGCGCGGCGCGATGATCCCGCGCATATGGAGCAGATGAAACGCGCCGGGTTTCGGACGATCGATCTCGTCGCGGTGAATCTCTATGCATTCGGCGCCGCGGCGGCCACGGCCGGCATCGCGCCGGAAGCAGTGATCGAGCGGATCGATATCGGCGGGCCCGGTATGCTGCGATCCGCCGCGAAGAATTTCGCGCACGTCCTGCCCGTGATCGATCCCGCGGATTATCCGATGGTCTTGTCCGCGCTGCGCGCGAATCAGGCCGACATGAAGCTGCGTCGACAGCTGGCCGAGAAAGTGTTTGAGCATACCGCCGCTTACGATGCGGCGGTCGCGACATGGTTCAGCCAACAGAGCAGCGACGTATTCCCCGCGCGCATCACGTTGGCGTACGAGCGGGCACAGCATCTTCGGTACGGCGAGAACCCCGATCAGCGTGCCGCGTACTACGTCGAGCACGCCGGCGCCGGGCTCGCCGCGCTGCAGCAACTTGGCGGCAAGGAGCTGTCGTTCAACAATCTGCTGGACTTAGACGGCGCGCTCCTGGCGATCGAGCCGTTCTTGAACGATACGTGTTGCGCCATCATCAAGCATACGACCCCGTGCGGGCTCGCGACCGGCGCGACGGCGCTCGAGGCGTACACGAAAGCGCTCGCGACCGACCCCGTTTCGGCATTCGGGGGCATTATCGCGTTCACGACCGCCGTCAACGACGCGGCCGCGGACGCCATCGCCTCGCTGTTCGTCGAATGTATCGTCGCGCCCGCGTTCAGCGATGGCGCGATCGAGACGCTCGGGCGCAAGAGAAACCTGCGCATCCTCGCCGGTCGCGCGGCCTGGAGCGCGAAGGGATTCGACATGAAGCGCGTCCGGGGCGGCATCCTCGTGCAGGACCGCGTCCCGCCGCCGGCGGTGACCAATGAATGGAAGGTCGTCACGCGCCGGCAGCCGACGGAGGCCGAGCGTCGGGATCTCGAGTTCGCGTGGCGGGCGGTAGCCAGCGTGAAGAGCAACGCCATTGTCCTGGCCCGCGACGGCGCGACGATCGGCATTGGGGCCGGGCAGATGTCGCGGGTCGACGCCTCGTTCTTGGCCGTGCATAAGGCGCGGAGCGCCGGTCTCGAGACCGCTGGCAGCGCGCTCGCCTCGGACGCCTACTTCCCCTTCCGAGACGGCGTGGACCATGCCGCACAGGCAGGAGTGCGGGCGGTCATCCAGCCTGGAGGGTCGGTGCGGGACGCCGAGGTCATTGCGGCGGCCGACGAGCACGGCATCGCGATGATCTTGACGGGCCGGAGGCTGTTCCGGCACTAGAAAAGGTGTCAAATTATCGGGTTATGGCTTCTACGAGCGTCAAGAGCGGTAAGGCCCGGGACGTTGATTACCGTCCATCCGCGAGCACGCGGAAGGCCGCCGCCTCGCCTGAGATAGATGAACGACCGTCCTACGGCGCGGCGGCGATCGCCGCCGTGCTCGTATTCGGCCTGTATGTGCTCACCCTCGCCCCATCGACCGCGATGTGGGACACGAGCGAGTACATCGCCGCCGCCTACGTGCTCGGCATTCCCCACCCGCCGGGCAACCCGTTCTTCGTGATCCTCGGCCACGTGATCGGGATGTTGCCGATCGCGGCGAACTTCGCCTCGCGCATCAATCTTCTGGCGGCCGCCTGCAGCGCCGCCTCGGCCGGCATGTGGTTCCTGATCACCGAGCGCGTGCTCGCCGGCTGGCTGCCGTATCGCTGGCAGCGGATTCTCGGCGCGTCGGCCGCAGTGTTGATCGGCGCCACGGCGTTCACCGTCTGGAATCAGTCGGTCGTCAACGAGAAGGTGTACACGGTCGCCCTGCTGTTCTTCGCAATCGTCGCGTGGCTCACGGTTCGCTGGTGCGATGATCCCGACGGCCCCAAGGCTGACCGCCTGCTCGTCCTGTGCGCGTATCTCTGCGGACTTGGCTATGCGAACCACCCGGCGGGGTTCCTCGTGGCGCCGGCGGTGGTTGTGGCCGTCGCGGTGCGGCGGCCGAAGACCCTGATCCGCTGGAAGCTGCTGCTCTCCTGCGTGGCCGCCGCGATCCTCGGCCTGACGCCGTTCATCTTCGAGCCCCTTCGCGCCGCGCATTTCCCGGCGATCAACGAAGGCGAGCCGACGGCTTGCACGACGCACATCACGGCCTCGTGCACATTCGACAAAGTCACCTACCAGCGGTTGATGGACAACATCAATCGCGTGCAGTACGGCAAGCCCGACGTGAGCGAGCGGCAGGCGCCGTTCATGGGGCAGATCAATATGTGGTGGCTGTACTTCAAGTGGCAGTGGATCCGGGACCCGCACGATCAGTACGCCGGCGTGCAAGCGGCGCTCGCGGTGACGTTTTTCTTCCTCGGGCTGCTCGGCATGTACACCCACTGGAAATACGACCGACGAAGTTTCTGGTTCTTCGGCCCGTTGATCTTCACCGTGACGATCGCGCTCATCGTGTACCTGAACTTCAAGTACGGGTACTCGGAGTCACCGGAGCTCGGGGATTCGGTCGCGCGGGAAGTCCGCGACCGTGACTACTTCTACTTGTGGAGTTACTCGGCCTGGAGCGTGTGGGCCGCGCTGGGTCTCGTGTTCCTGTGGGAATCGGTGGCGACGCTGTTCGGCACGGAACCGGGCGCACGGGGTGCCGGCGCCGTGCCAAAGCAGTTCAGCTGGCTCGTCACGACCCCGATCTTCGCGATCGCGTGCATTCCGCTGTTCACGAACTGGCATGCCGCGTCGCGCGCGGGCCAGACCGACACGCGCGACTTCGCCAAAGATCTGCTCGACTCGGTCGAGCCCTATGGGGTGTTGGTGACGGTTGGCGACAACGACACGTTCCCGTTGTGGTATGCCCAGGAGGTCGAGGGTATACGGAAAGACGTCGTCATCGCGAACACATCGCTGCTCAACACAGATTGGTTCACGCGGCAGATGATCCGGCGGCCGGTGTACCCGTACGATTCGTTGAAGGGTCCGGCGGTGTATCGCGGGCACGTGTGGCCGAAGCCGACGGGTCCGGCGCTCAAGATGTCCATTCCCGACGCCGACGCCGTCCCCCTCGCGGTCGAGCTACCGGGTCCGCAGATCTTCAAGAAGCCTGGGACGGAGATCGTCGCGACGATCGATCCGCGCAACTTGCAGCATGGGTTGTTGGAGCGTGCTGACGTGTTTGTGTTGCGTCTCCTCCTGGATAACGATGTACGCTCGGTCTATCTGAGCAGCACGTCGGGCAACTACGGCCGGCAGCTGGGCCTGCAGGATTATCTCCTGAGCCAGGGCCTCGCCCGCAAGATCCTGCCGAACGTGCCGAAGACGACGAAGGATACGATCAATGTGCCTGGCGAGGGCTGGTTCGACGTTCAGCGCTCGCTTGCACTCTGGCAACATGATTTCGAGGCGCCGAAGTCGCTGATCAAGCGCGGCGACTGGATCGACAAGCCGTCGGTGAATATCCCCGCCCTCTACGTCATGAACGGCTATTTCCTTGCTGAGGCATTGACTCAAACAGGCGATAACAAGGACGCCCAAACCGTCTTCGCGACCGCGCAGAACGTCGCGCGCGCCGCGCACTTGAACGAGCTCCTGGGACCAGCGCCGGCCGCGCCGCAACCGGCACCATTCGGCGATACCGGCATCACGCTCCCCGGTCCACGTCGTACGCCTGCCACGGCACCCCCAAAGAAACCATAGATCAGGCGCGTCGCAGTTTTGTAACGCACGCTGTCCCCCTGCTGGTGGCGAACGCTCGATGACCCGAAGCTAGGTGTCCGCTAGAGCGCTTCGCATAACCGACAGGGGGCTTCGTGTTTGGTGAACTTTCGATGATGACGGGGCTGTTCCTACTTCTGGCGCTGGGGTTGGCCCTCAGCTTCGAGTTTGTGAACGGCTTCCACGATACCGCGAACGCGGTGGCGACCGTCATCTACACGCACTCGCTGAAACCGTGGATCGCGGTGATCTGGTCCGGCCTGTGGAACCTCACGGGCGTGCTCGTGTCCACCGGCGCGGTCGCCTTCGGCGTTGTCGCCCTCCTACCGGTCGAGCTGGTGATCAACGTGGGATCCGGCGCCGGGTGGGCTATGGTGTTCGCGCTCCTCATATCCGCGATCCTGTGGAACCTTGGGACCTGGTATCTCGGTCTGCCCGCATCCAGCTCGCACACGCTGATCGGCTCGATCATGGGCGTGGGTCTCGCGAACTCGATGTTGTCGTCGCACGTGTTCGGCGAAGGCGTGAACTGGGCGAAGGCCAAGGAAGTCGGCAGCTCGCTGCTCATCTCGCCGCTCGTCGGCTTCTGCGCGGCCGGTCTGTTGCTGCTGCTGGCAAAGGCGTTGATCCGTCGCCCCGAGCTCTATCACGCGCCCGACCAGGACAAAGGTCCGCCGCACTGGGTTCGCGGTCTGCTCATTCTGACCTGCACGGGCGTGAGCTTCGCGCACGGCTCGAACGACGGACAGAAGGGCATGGGACTCATCATGCTGATCCTGATCGGCATCCTGCCCGGCACGTACGCGCTGAACTCGAAGATCGCCCAGAACGATATCGCCAAGATCGTGGCCTACGCGCAGGCCACGCAGCCCACGCTTGAAAAGCATCTGCCCGCGGATCCCCTTACCCCGCAGGCGGCGAACGAAGTGCTATCGGCCTTCTTGAAGACGACGGGCAAGGCGACCGATACGACGTTCGTGGCGCTGGCCGAGGAGAACTCGCTGCTCGTCTCGCAGCTCAACGGCAAGGCAAAATTCGCGGAGCTGACGAAGGACGATCGGAAGACCGTGCGGACCGAGATGTATCTCGTGCAGAGCTCGATCGACAAGCTCGCGAAGGGGAACAAGATCACCGATCCGCAGGAGAAGTCGCAGCTCATCGATCTCAAGAAAGAGCTCGAGAAGTCGACCAAGTTCATCCCCGACTGGGTGAAAGTCGCCGTCGCGCTCGCGCTCGGCCTCGGCACCATGATCGGGTGGAAGCGTATCGTGGTCACCGTCGGTGAGAAGATCGGCAAGAGCCACCTCACCTACGCGCAGGGCGCGTCGGCCGAGTTGGTCGCGATGTGCACGATCGGCGCCGCCGACTACTTCGGCCTGCCGGTGTCGACAACCCACGTGCTGTCGTCCGGAGTCGCGGGGACGATGGCCGCGAACAAATCCGGCGTGCAGATGGATACCCTCCGCAACCTGCTGCTCGCGTGGGTGCTCACCCTGCCCGTCTGCGTCTTCCTCGGCGCAGCGACGTTCGCGGCCGGCTTTTACATCGTGTTGGCGCTCGGCCTCAGATAGCTCTTAGTTAGGGGCGTTTATAGAGCACGCCGTCCTTCATGACGAGGACGACGTGCTCTATCGCTTTGATGTCCTTCGTTGGGTCGCCGGTGACTGCGATCAAGTCAGCTTTCAGGCCGGCAGAGATTTTGCCGATCTGATCGCCCATCTTGAGCACGCTGGCGTCGATCGATGTCGCCGAGCGCAGCGCGTCGGTCGGAGTCATACCGTAGTCGACCAATAGCTCGACCTCGCGCGCGTTGTCGCCGTGCGCGAAGACGCCGACATCGCTGCCGTTGCAGATCGTCACGCCCGCATCGAGCGCGGCCTTGAAGCTTACGCGCTTCGCCTTGACGGAGGCGGGTTCCGGGTCGACGCCCTTGTGCCAGTGCTGGAAGTACTGGGCGTACGCTTCGCCCGCGGCGAGTGTCGGGCACAAGGGAATGTGCTTGGCCGCCATCTGCCGGAAGATCTCGGGCGTTCCCTGGTCGCCATGCTCGATCGTCTCGACGCCCGCAGTGATCGCGTGCTGCATGCCCTCGACGGTCTGCGCGTGGACGGCGACCGGGCGACCGTACTGGTGGGCGATTTGCGTCGCGAGCGACATCTCGTCCTGCGTGAATGTCGCGACATCACCGCCGTGCATGCCCACGCGGTAGTCCGCGTAGAGCTTGATCCAATCGGCGCCGTGGCCGATTTGCTCGCGCACGACCCGCGCGATCGTATTGTAGTCGGCCTCTTGCGCGCCTTGGGGCGGATCGAATGAATAGGCCCAACGCGGAGGCCCGTAGGAACCGGTGGCGACGATCGCGCGGGTCACGACGATCAGTCGCGGGCCCGGAATGATATTCTGCTCGAGCGCCTGCTTGAGCGCCACGTCCCCGTCGAGCGCGCCCTCGGTGCCCAGATCGCGGAGCGTCGTGAATCCCGCCATGAGCGTCCGCTGCAGGTGCATGACGGCTCGCGCGGTGCGGAGCACCAGCGGCTCTTTCAGGACCTGGTCGTTCCACAACGTCTCGTTGTACGGGTGCAGAAAGACGTGGGAGTGTGCGTCGATCAAGCCTGGCAGCACGGTCGTGCCAGGCAGCTCGACCACCGTGGCGCCCGCGGCGTCGACCGACGGACCGGCGGCGACGATCGTGTTTCCACGGACGCGGACGGACCAGCCGGCATGCATGGCCACGCCATCGAAGACACCGGCCGGGCGGAGCACGTAGGTCGTGGTGTCCTGCGAGGAGGGCTGCGCCCCGGCGACTCCAGCCAGGGTCAGACTCAAGGCGAGTGTGAGATAATTCATGCCCTATGATATGCTTCACCATGCCCGGGCGCACCGTCGATTTGAATGCGGACATGGGCGAGGCTCACGGCGACGATGCGGCGCTCGTCGGTCTGGTCACGTCGGCGAATGTCGCCTGCGGCTTCCATGCGGGCGATCCGATGATCATGCGGGCGACCGTCGCGGCGGCGGTTCGCGCCGGGGTCACCGTAGGCGCCCATCCCGGATATCCGGACCGCTCCGGGTTCGGGCGGCGCGATCTTGCCGCCACACCGGACGAGATCGTGGCCGACGTGCTCTATCAGATCGGCGCGCTCCAGGCGGTGTGTCGCGCGGCGGGGACCCGCGTGCGATACGTGAAAGCACACGGGGCGTTGTACAACAGGGCCGCCAAGGATGCGGCAGCCGCGAAAGCCATCGCCGAGGCGGTGCGCTTGGCGGATCCGTCGCTCGTGCTGCTCTGCCTTGCGGGGAGCAACATGGTTGAGGTCACCCGCGGGGTTGGGGTGATCATGGCGGAGGAAGCGTTCGCGGATCGGGCCTACGCGCCGGACGGATCGCTGGTCTCGCGAAGCGTCGCGGGATCGGTGCTGACCGACCCCTCAGTCGTCGCCGCTCGTGCCGTCCGAATGGTGATGGATGGCGAGGTCGAGGCGCTCGGCGGTGGCGTCGTGCGGGTGCGCGCGGATTCGCTGTGCGTGCATGGGGATACGCCCGGGGCGCTCGACCTCGTTCGCGCCGTGCGTCACGCGCTGACAGCACAGGGACTCACACTCTCTCCTTTTGCGCATGATTGAGATCGAACCACTCGGGGATCGCGCGTTGACCGTGCGCCTCGGCGACTCGATGGATATGGCGCTCGCGGCGCTCGCGCGCCACGTCGCTTCGCGACTTCGCACGGTGCCCGGCGTGCTCGAGACCGTGTCTGGTTATTGTACCATTACCGTTTTCTACGAAAGGGAGTCCCCATCGATTCGAGGGGACATCGAGCGCACCGTGGCAATGGCGACCGACGCGGCAACGGATAATGCGGTGACCGGCACTGAGCACATAATTCCCGTCCGATACGATGGGCCTGACTTGGACGATGTGGCAAAACGGACGGGACTCTCGGTAGCCGACGTCATCGAGCGGCATGCCGGGCGCGTGTACACGGCGTATCTGATTGGATTTGTCCCCGGCTGGGCATATCTCGGGGATCTCGATCCCGTCCTCGCGCTGCCGCGTCGCGACGAGCCGCGGACGCGCGTGCCGGCGGGCTCGGTCGCGATCGCGGGCCGGCAGACGGGAGTCTATCCGCTCGATACGCCAGGGGGATGGCACTTGATCGGGCATACGAGCGCCACGATGTTCGATCCGTCGGCGGATCCCCCGGCGACACTCGCCGCGGGTGATCGTGTGCGCTTTGTCCCGACGACCGAATGATCGAGATCTCGACCGCACCCCCGTTCGCCACCGTGCAAGACCTGGGTCGGTTCGGCTATCGCGCCTCCGGCGTGCCAGTGTCCGGCGCGATGGACCCCGACTCGATGCGGATCGCGAATACCCTGATCGGGAATCCCGCCGATGCCGCCGTCATCGAGTGGGCGCTCGGCGGCGGATCGATCATCTTCCGGCGCACGTTACAGTATGTGGTGACGGGCGCGGTGCGCGCGCCACGGCCGATGACCGCGCGCGCCGGTGACACGGTCCTGCTCGCGCCCCCGATCCACTTCTTCGGCCGATTCATCTATGTCGCGATCGAAGGCGGGATCGATGTGCCGCTGGTGCTGGGGAGCCGGTCGACCTATCTCCCTGGCGCGTTTGGCGGTTACAAGGGGCGCCTGCTGCGCACGGGTGACGAGCTCCCCGTGGGCACCAGTCGCGGTGACGGGGTCGTCGCGAGTTATCCACCATTCCAAGGTGACACGATCCGCGTCATCTTTGGACCACAGCGCGCCGCGTTCACGGAGGAACATCGCCAGCAGTTTCTGTCGAACGCGTACAAGGTCTCAGCGGCGTCGGATCGCATGGGATACCGGCTCGACGGACCGCCGCTCGCGGGCGGCCAGTGGGGATCGCGCTTGTCTGAGCCAGTTTGTCCGGGTGCGATCCAGATCACAACCGGTGGACAACCAATTGTGTTAATGAACGACGCTCCGACAGTGGGTGGATATCCCGTGATCGGCGTCGTCCATTCGGCCGACTTGGGCCGGTTTGCCCAGAGGCTGCCGGGCGAGCCGGTGCAATTCGTGGAAGCGTCAGCCAATCCAGGACCAGAAGTTGCGTAAGAGTCTGGTATTGTGCCTTCATTGATCCGAGCCGATCTGATCCTACCGATCATTCGGTTTGGGATCCTCATGTGTCTCGCGGCGCTGGCGTTGTTCCTCCTGGAACGGCGTTGGAAAGTCCTTTCCCGCTTCGCGGCTGAAGACGGCTCCGCCCTGAACTTGGGTGTCGCGCGCGTCGTGATCATGGCGACCATGATCGCGCAAACGCAGCTTCGATACTCGCTGACATTCGCCCGGCTCGATCCGACGTTGTTGTGGCCACCGAAAGGGTGGACCCACCTCGTGCCGCTCGTGCCGCTCGACCCGACGGTCATCACGGTCGCGTACTATGCCTTTCTCGTCGCGGCGGTGATGGCGGTCGTCGGCTGGTTCGGCCGGCCGGCGTGCGCCATCGCGACGGCGCTCGCGTTCTATGTGCAGACCATCCCGCAGCTGTATGGGAAGGTGAACCATAGCACGATGCACCTCATCATCTTCGGCGTGATCCTCGCGTGCTCACCGTCGAGCGACGCGTTGTCGATCGACGCGATTCGTGCGGCGATTCGGGGCGCCGATCGCGGCGAGTTGCGACGCGCCGATCGCGGGGCCGCGTACGGGTTCGCGCTCAAGGCCATGATGCTCGTCGTCGGGTTCGCTTACTTCTTCCCCGGCGCGTGGAAGGTCTCCATCGGGTGGGATGGTTGGTTTAGCGGGACCAACCTCTCGCGCCTCATCCTCGGCGCGACGTACGGACATCAACCCTCGGCGTTCCAGCAGTGGATGTTGGGGCAGCCTTTGCTGCTTTTCGGGGGGACGATCGCAACGATCGTCTTCGAGCTCGGGTTTCTGTTCGCGATCTTGTTTCCACGCGTTCGACCCTTTGCCGCGCTAGCCGGGCTCGGGTTTCATAACGCGATCGGGCTTTTGATGTCGATCCCGTTTGGATCGCTTCAGATCTGCTACGTCATCTTTTTTGACTGGCAGCGCTTGTTAGCGTATCGGAAGGTTTCAATTCTGACGCTGCGCTACGACGCTCATTGTGTCGTCTGCCGTCGCGCGATCGGCATGTTGACATCGTTCGACTGGTTGGATTTGCTGAAGCCAGTTCCGAATCCAGGCGCCATCGATTTTCAGGCCGAGGATCCCGACAACAACGTCTACACCGGCTACGACGGCTACATACAAATTGCGCGGCGCGTGCCGGTCCTGTGGATCGTAAGCCCACTCATGGATGTTGGAGTCGTGCGGAGCGTCGGCGAGCGCATCTATCATCGCGTTGCGACCTCACGCACCTGCAGCATCCTCGACAAAACGACGCCGCGAGGCGAGTATGTCGTGCCGGCGCCTGTCGGCACGCCGCTGCGCGCCGCGGCGACGGTATTGCTCGCCTGGATGTTCATCCTCGGCAGCACACACGTGATCGCGACCTGGCCGATCGCGTGCTTCCCGACGTTCGACAAGCCCCGCGGGCCGACCGTGGCCGAGATCGCGGTGGAGGCGACGGATGTCGAAGGACACCGGTATGTGTGGATGCCGCGCGAGGACGACGTGTTCAATCGTCAGCTAAGCCCCGAACGCTGGTCGGGTCAGCTCGAGATTTTGCTCGGCGACCGCCCCTTCCCCGAGGCGCGGGCGCGCGCCCTGGTGGCGATGTGGCAACGCGAGCACGGCCTGCCGCCGCTGTCGTCAGCGCGATTCTTCATCGACGAGCGCCTGCTGGCGATGAACCCGGATTCGATGGTGCGCATTCAGCGCACGCCGATCGGTATGCTATCGTTCGACAACACATCGCGGACGGGACGCGTGCTGTCGTCGGGGCCTACACCCGCGCCGTAAGCCGCTGTTCGAACGACTGAATGCGGGCGGCGTTCGACCCGCTGTCGCTCTGGCCGACGCGGGACTCGGATCGCACATCGACGCGGCTGCCCTTCGTATCGGGTCCGATGCGAACGACGATGTCGTCCTTGAACCCGAACCACGTCGAGGTCGCCGTCGCCTCGATGCGGCCCGCCGACGAGTCGGCGGCGACGATCGCCCACCCCATGTCCCGCGCCGCGGCGAGCGCGATGTGAAAGGCCGCCCCAGGCGGTACGGGGAGTGTCACGGGCTGAATATTGGGATAGCCGCTGCGTTGTTTCGCGGCGACCGACGTGTCCCACGCCGCGGAGTTCGGCGCCGTCGCGCGCAGTGGAAGGATGGCGACGAATTGGGGCGGATTCTGGAGATCGGTCGAGATGTCGTGAATGGGCGGCGCATTCTTCGCGGCCGCGCGCCAACGGATCACGGAGCCGAACGCGACAATGGCCAGGATCACACCGAGTATCGAGAGGCCGAACCCGCGGCGATGCGTGCCCGGGCGGGTCGCGAGCGCGGCGAGGAGCGAGATGACACCGCCGACCGCAGCGACGATCGCGCCGAAGTCCAACAATCGAAATGCTATGCTCAGGTTCCACACGGCGAACCGATAGCCGAAGGCCGCGATCATCTCGCCGATGATGCCGACGATCACAACGAACAAACCGACCGCGACGATCAATGGCAGGCCGCGGCGTGGCATAGTAGAGGTCATGAAAGGACTATCGCCGCGCGCGCGCGGGCTGTCAATTTTCATGCGTGACTCCCTCACCGTACGCGACAAATTTTGGCCGGTTCGACGGGCGCATCTGGTTGAACGCGGCGCATCAGGGGCCGCTCCCGCTCGCGGCCGCCTCCGCCCTCGAGGCGGCCATCGCGGACCGGCTCGCTCCTTACCGCATAGCCGACGCCGACTTTAGCGGCATCCCTGCTCGCCTGCATGAACTGCTGGCGCGGCTCGTCGGCGGCGCCAGCGACGAGATCGCGCTTGGCAACAGTGCATCGTACGGCCTCGACGTGCTCGCGCAGGGCATCGCGTGGAGGCCTGGGGACGAGGTGCTGGTCGTTGACGGCGACTTTCCCGCGAGCGTCTTCCCGTGGCGCGTGCTCGAGCCGCGCGGCGTGACGATCCGGTTTCTGCGGGCCGATGAAAACACAGCCGTGGCCGTGGCCGAACATCTCACGGACCGCACACGGGTGTTCTGCACGAGTTGGGTGAACTCGTTCACCGGATACGCCATCGACATCGATGCGATCGGACGGGTATGCCGGGACGCCGGCGTGTGGTTCGTGCTCAATGCCGCGCAGGGCATGGGCACGCGTGGGCTCGACGTGACGCGCGTACCCGTCGACGCGGTCACGTCGTGTGGCTACAAGTTTCTGTGTGGTCCGTATGGGACCGGGTTCGTGTGGATCGCACCTGCCCTGCGTGATACGCTCGAGCCGCTGCACACCTACTGGCTGCCGAACGTGTGGAATCAGCCTGGTGGGCTGCAGCAGTACGACGTGAAGCTGCGGGGGACCGCGCAGGTGCACGACATCGGGTGTCCGGCGAACTTCTTCAACTACGTGCCGTGGGTGGCGTCGTTGGAGTACATCCTGTCGATCGGTGTGGCCGAGATCGCTCGCTACAATCAAGCGCTGATCGATGACTTTCTGCCGCTCATCGACGATACCGTCTTCGAGCTTGTGAGTCCGAGGAGCTCAGCGTGCCGATCGACGCTGGTCGTGTTGCGGCCTCGCGCCGGCGACAGTGCGCCACATCACGCGCGTCTCGCGGCCGCTGGCGTCGATGTCGCGCAGCGCGGGGGAGCGATTCGGTTGGCGCCACATCTGTACAACTCGGCCGCTGATCTCGCGCGGGCCGCGGCGGTGCTGCGTCAGTAGACCATGTTGACGGCCGCGACCGGCGCGATTGAATTCGTCGTGTTGTGTCCGATGTCTACAATGCGGGCGCCGACGATGACGCCGATCCTGGCGTTCAGGTTGTACTCGATCGCCGGGGCGAACGCGAGAGACTGACTCCAACCGGTGTGGAGTCGAACGTCGCCACCGTTGACGCTCGTGCTGGCGTTGTAGCCGTACGCGGCGTCGAGCGCCAGGACCCAGTGTTGGGTCATGCTGTACTCGGCCGCGAGGTCGGCCGAGGAGGAGAGGCCCGGCAGCGCATGACCGAGGAAGCCGGGCACGGTGCCATAGACGCTCGCGTCTACGACGTGAGCTTTGGTCGTGTAGACGGTCTGGTTGAGGTCCAAGCGGGCCCGCAGGATGCGGCCGTTTGGCATCCAGAAGAACGTCTGCATTTAGAAGCCCAGCGTCGTCGAATGTGCGCCGGCGCCGAGTGCGTTGCTCGCGTTCGAGCCGAGGCGGTCGTAGCTGCCGGTCGGGAAGGTTTCTTGGGCAACCACGGACATCGTCGGGATCGGGCGGCCTGGCTGGAATTGCGTGAGGCGATACTGCGCTTGCGCGGTCAGGTCGCCCAAGCCTACGCCATGATTCAGCCCTATGATCGGGATGATGCCGACCGAGAATCGCGGCAGCAGGCCGTAGATCACGTACGCGCGTGAGCCGTAGTCATCGGCGAGCCCTGTCGGCACTTTGTGCCGACAGGGGGCCGGCCATAAGGCACAATGCGGCGATCAGGCGAGCAATCATTGCAATGTGCTGATGTCCTGTTTCGCGGCGAGCTTCGTCAGCAATGGGTCGAGATGAGTCTTTTGATCAGGTGGGGCACTCGCGATGGCCGAGCGCATCTCTTTGGCGGCATCATCAAACTTGCCTTGTGCACTATACGCGCGCGCGAGGCCATCGTGCACGAGCCAATCGGCCGGGTGTTTGGATGCGTTCCGGCGAAAAATCGTCAGCGCCTTCACGACGTCTCTCTTCGTCAAAAGATCGCGCGCGAATCCATCGACCTGAGTCGATGTACCGAGACCGAGCGCCTTCTGTTGCGCCGCATCAGCCTCGGTTTGCCGGTTCAGCGCGAGTAGCACGTTGGATCGCGTCATCTCGTTCTCATATCGATCCTCGTTCCGGATCGACGTATCCGCGTACGCCAGCGCTGTGTCGAGCGCGATCTTCTCGGCGAGCAGATACGTCGCGGCATCATTCCAACTTTCCCATGTATATCGCGGCAAGGCGCGCAACTGGTGACGGAAGGAAGACAAAACGAGCGAGTGCACATCGACCGATACGCTGAAAGGCACTGCGACTTTCTCCCATATCAGTTCGACGATGGCCGAACTTGGCGCGAGATTGTCGAACTCATACGTGAGCGCTTCATGCATGTCGGCGATATGTGGCCTTACGTGGATGCGGAGCGCGTCTTCTAACTGGCTATACGTGAACGATCCCCATGAGGTCGAATTCTTCGAGAAGATGACCGTCCACTCGTTGGCGGTCGGAATCGCGTGAAGACCGTACGTCCCGCGATCAAGCGGATGTCCGTCGATCGTCACCGGATCGCTGAACGTGATCGTCGTGTTCATGTTCGCGCCCGTGCGCCACACTTTGCCGTACGGCACCAGGCTGTCCCATATCACGCGACCGCCAACGAGCGGTCGGTGATAGATGATCGTGATGTCCGTGGTGCCGATCGTCTGCGACACTTCCGCGCGTTGGCTTTTCAGCGGCACGGAGAGCACCTGTGATTGCGCGGCACAGACCGCCGGCGCGAGCGCCATCCAGAGACACTTAACGCGCATCGGTCGCCACCCAGTTCACCTCCCAAGTCTTTCCGCCGTCGACGGAAAAGGCCTGCTCGAGGTGCGAGGATGTCGGGCTGATATCGGACCACACGCTCCGCACCATGATGGGTCGTCCGTCATACGTCTCCTGGTCGTAAAACTCGCCGCGCCCGTTCTTGAATTCGCCGACGCCGGGCTGGCCCAATTTGCCCTCGCCACTGTTGGCGAAGTTGAGACTCCACTTGTGCGTCTGTGGGTTGTAGAGACGGAGAGAGAGAACCTCGAGGTGCCCGCCGGGCCCGTCGACCTCGAGCTCACCGATGTTCGCGCGACCATTCCAAACGCGATGCACCGTGTGCGTGCCGGTGTATTCAACCCAGGTATTCGATCCCGTAAGCGGATGCTGCAAGCGCCGGATATGCGTCCGCCACGTGCCGATATTGAAATCGAAGTCGTGCTGGTGCGTGGTGTCCGTCGAGACCGGCCCCGTGGCGGGCGTCAGCGTGGCGACCCAGTTAGGCTCCCACGTCTTGCCGCCATCACCCGAGAATGCCTGCTCGAAGTGGTGCGAGCTGGGCGTCATGTCGGAGAACTGATGCCGGACCAGAATCGGACGATTGTTGAACGTTTCCTGATCCTTGAACTCCCCGACGCCATCCTTGAACGCGCCGATCATCGGCGTGCCGATCGTGCCATCCTCGGCGCTGGCCCAGTTGAGACTCCACACGTGGGCCTTGGGGTCGTAGAGGCGAAGCGTGAGGCCCTCGAGGTGACCGTCGGGGCCGTCGACCTCGAGCTCCTCCAGGTGCGCCTTGCCGCCCCAGAGCTTGCGGGTGGCCACCTTGCCATCGTAGTCCAACCAGGTCGTCGAGCCGGTCAGGGGATGCTGCAGCCGCCGGATTTGCGAGTGCCAGGTGCCGTCGCCGAAATCGAAATCGTGTTGGCCATCGTGCGTTGGCAGGAGGAGCAACGGCACGACCAGCCATTTCAACAGGTTCGTCATCGAAATCTCCTTTTTGGAGGAGATTCTCGAGTTTCCAGCGGTCAACCTCAATTCACGGCACCTAGCCGCCGTATAGATCGTCGGGAGAGCTACCTCTCCTGTACATTTCCGTTCAGATGACCCAGAACGGGACCGTTTATTTTGGCCCATTCGAGGCCGATCTCCATGCCGGAGAGGTCCGGAAGGCGGGCGAGCGGATCAAGCTGCAGGACCAGCCGTTCAAGGTCCTGCAGATTCTGCTGGAACGGCCCGGCGATCTGGTCACGCGTGAGGAGCTGCAGTCCCGGATCTGGCCCAGCGAGAGCTTCGGGGATTTCGACCACGCGGTGAATGTCGCGGTCGGTAAGCTCCGGTCCGCTTTGGGTGATTCGGCGGATAACCCGTCGTTCATCGAGACAGTGCCGCGACGAGGCTATCGCTTCGTCGCGAAGCTCAACGCGCCGACGCCTAAGCGGCCCGCTCACTCCGTCCTGCCGTGGGTGGTCGTCATCGCGGGATGCTGCCTCGGCTTAGGCGCGGCATTGGGGTACCGTGGCGCTCGGACCGAGCCACCCAGTTTTCAGCGGCTGACCGTGCAACGCGGCACAGTCTATTCGGCCCGTTTCGCCCCGGACGGCCGCAACGTGCTCTATGCCGCGGCCTGGAATGGCGCGCCGATCGAGATCTACTCGACCGACATTAAGATCCCGGGCGCGCGGAGTCTCGGACTGCCCGGAACCGATCTCCTCGCCGTCGCACCCTCCGGAGCGGTCGCCGTGCTCCAGGCGATCGACCCGCGCTTCATGCTCACCGTCCGCGGCACGCTCGGCCAGGTATCCTTGGGCGGCGGCACCCCGCGGCAGGTCGTCGAGAACGTCGACTGGGCGGACTTCGCGCCGGACATGAAGACGCTGGCGATCGTGCACGAAGTCGCCGGCAAAGAGCGTCTCGAGTTTCCCGTGGGCCACGTGCTCTACGAGACCGCCGGTTGGATCAGCCATCCGCGAGTCTCGCCAAAAGGCGACCGCATCGCGTTCCTCGACCACGAGAGCGTGCCCGATGATCACGGCGTCGTCGCGGTCGTCGACCTCCAGGGACATCGCACCGTGCTGTCGAGCGGTTGGGCAAGCGCCGAGGGCCTCGCATGGTCGCCGAGCGGTTCGGAGGTCTGGTTCACCGCCACCCGATCCGGCCTCCAGCGGCAGCTGTACGCGGTCGGCCTACACGGCGGGCAACGCCTCGTCTATCGCGCGCCGGGCTGCGTGACGTTGCAGGACATCGCCGCCGACGGTCGCGTGCTGCTGACGCGCGATGATCATCGTGCGGGAATGATCGCTCTCGCGCCCGGCGCGACGAGCGAGCGCGATGTGTCATGGCTCGATTGGTCACTGCCCGTTGGGTTCTCGGCAGACGGAAACACGGTGCTGTTCAGCGAACAGAGCGAGCAGAGTGGGCCCAACTATACGGTGGCAATCCGCGACCTGCGCGGCGCGGCGCCGATACCGCTCGGCGACGGGCTGGCCGGAGACTTGTCGCCCGATGGAAAGTGGGCGACCACCGTCATCGCGTCGACGCAGATCGTCGTGCTCCCAACGGGTGCCGGCACGATGAAACGGCTCGAGCGCGGTGAAATCCAACACTACTTTCACGGCGCGCACTGGCTGCCAGACAGCAAGCAGATCGTGTTCCCCGCCACGCAGCAGGGTCATGCCGCTCGTTGTTTTATCCAGAACATCGATGGCGGCGCGCCGCGGCCCGTGACACCCGAAGGCGTGACATCCTGCGAGCCCTCACCTGACGGAAAGTCCGTCGCCGGCGGCGGATCGATCTACCCACTCGACGGCAGCCCACCGCACGCGATCCCTGGCCTCTTCCCGGGTGAGAGCTTCGAGTGGACCGCGGATGCGCGATTCGGCTATGCGTTCCAGATCAAGCCGGCGCCGGTCACCATCTATCGGCTGAACGTCACCACCGGTCAACGTCAGGCCTTTCGAGAAATCCGGCCGGCGGATATGACCGGGTTAGGGCCCATCTCGCACGTGTTGTTCAGCGCGGATGGCCGCGCATACGTGTATAGCTACGCGCGGTTTTTATCCGAGCTTTATCTCGTAACTGGGCTCAAGTAGTCAGGGTAGACGTACGTTTCTGAGCTCGTTACACGAGCGCTGTCCCTGCCGTGCCGGCAGAAGCGAACTCAGTAGCGCATGTTGGCCGATAGTCGTCTTTTATCGGCATGAGAGGCACCTATGAAGCGCCGCTCGTCGCGCTATCGATACTGATCGCGATCGGCGCATCGTACACCGCGCTGACGCTCGCGGCGCGCGTGGCGGCGGCTCGGGGGCGCGCGCGGCTCGCCTGGCTGCTGGGCGGCAGCATCGCGATGGGCAGCGGTATCTGGAGCATGCACTTCGTCGCCATGCTCGCGTTCCATCTCCCCATCTCGATTGCGTACAACGTCCCGCTGGTCGCGATCTCGTGGCTCGCCCCCGTGACCGGCTCCGTGCTCGCGCTCTTCGTCGCCAGTCGCACACGGGTCAGCCACCTGCGGCTCTCCGCCGCCGGGATCATCATCGGGATGGCGATCGTGGCCATGCATTATACCGGCATGGCGGCGGTCCGCGTTCCCGCGCACTTGAGCTACGATCCGCTGTTGGTCGCCGCCTCGGTGCTCATCGCGATCGTCGCCTCCACGGTCGCGTTGTATCTGTTTCTCTGGCTGCGCACGGACGCCTCGTTCCGCCCCGCGGCGGCGGTCGTCATGGGGCTCGCCATCGCCGGCATGCACTATACCGCCATGGCCGCGGCGCATTTCTCCGAGCCCAACATGGCCATGCAGCCCCACGACCGCTATCTGCTCGGCGCGCCGGGGCTGCTCCTGCCGGTCGTGGCGACGACCGTCGTCATCTTCGCGCTGACCCTCATGGGCGCGAAGCTCACGGCGACGGAAGCGCTCCGCGAAAGCGAGGAACGCTACCGGACCCTCATCAGCGAAATCGACGAGGTGATTTTCCGGACCGACGCGTCGGGACGCTGGACGTTCCTCAATCCCGCGTGGACCCAAATCACGGGCTTCGCGCCCGAGGAAAGTTTGGGCACGCAGATGATCGAATCCCTGCACCCGGACGATCGCGCCGCGAGCTTCGCGGAGGGTCGCCGCGAAGTCCGCTGCCTCACGAAGGACCATGGCTCGCGATGGGTCGAAATTCACGCGCGCGTGACGCGTGGGCCGGTCGATGACATCATCGGCATGGCCGGCGTGATTCGCGACATCAGCGAGCGGCGTCGGGCCGAGGACGCGTTGCGTGCCGCGCGCGAGGCCGCCGAGGCGGCGAGCCGGGCGAAGAGCGAGTTTCTCTCGCGGATGAGCCACGAGCTGCGCACGCCGCTCAACGCCATTCTCGGGTTCGGCCAGCTCATCGAGATCGAGGAGACGACCGCCGGTCAGCGCGAGAGCGCCGACCACATTCTCAAGGCCGGCCGACACCTGCTGTCCCTGATCAACGAGGTGCTCGATATCACGGGTATCGAGTCCGGTGTCCTGCATCTCTCGGCCGAGCCAGTCGCCGTCGCGGACGTGGTGCGCGAGACGCTCGATCTCATCGGGCCGCTCGCCGCCACGCGCCGCATCACGTTCGGCGCCGACACGCCGAATATCCGGGGCCGGCACGTGCGCGCCGACCGCCAGCGACTCAAGCAAGTGCTGCTCAACTTGATGGCGAATGCCGTCAAGTACAACCGTGAAGGCGGCGGCGCGCAGATCACGAGCGAGCTGGCCTCGGACGGGCGGTTGCGACTGGTCGTCTCTGACACTGGCCTCGGCATCCCATCCAATAAGATCGGGCGGCTCTTCACCGCCTTCGACCGACTGGGCGCCGAGAGCACGGGCGTCGAAGGTACCGGGCTCGGGTTGGCGTTGTGTAAGCGCTTGACCGAGGCCATGGGTGGTACGATCGGCGTGTCGAGCACGTTCGGCGTCGGCAGCCGATTCTGGATCGAGCTACCGCTCGCCGAGAGTCCGACGGGCGCGTTGGACGAGGCAGAGCTCACGGCGTTGGTGAAGACCTCTCCCGCCCCGGACCCGACGCGGTCGCGCCGGGTGCTCTATGTCGAAGACAACCTGTCGAATCTCTCGCTCGTCCAACGTATCCTCGCCCACCGGCGGGACATCGAGTTGATCCCCTCCATGCAGGGTGGTCTCGCCGTGGAGCTCGCGCGATTGCATCACCCGGACCTGGTGTTGCTCGACTTGCATTTGCCCGACATTCCGGGAGAAGAGGTGCTCAACCAGCTCCGGCAAGTGCCCGACTGCCGGCACATCCCGGTCGTCATTCTGAGCGCCGATGCGACACCGAGTCAGATCGACCGCCTCATGGGCGCGGGTGTGCGCGCGTACGTGACCAAGCCGCTCGAGGTCAAGCCATTCATGGCGATCGTCAACGAGGTCCTCGCATGACGGATGCGTCCCCCATCACCGGTGCCCGCATTCTCATTGTCGACGACGAGCCGTCGAACGTGCGATTGCTCGAGCGGCTGCTGTTGACCGGTGGGTACACGGACGTGCGTGGTACGACGGATGCGCGCGACGCGGTGCGTCTCTTCCGTGAGCAGCAACCGGATCTGGTGCTCGTGGACCTGCACATGCCGTACCTGGACGGGTTTGCGCTGATGGCGGCGCTCAACGAGCAATTGGCGCCGAACGAGTATCTCCCGTTCCTCGTGCTCACCGCTGACATGACCCGCGAGACCAAGGAGCGGGCGTTGTCGAGTGGGGCCAAGGATTTCTTGACGAAACCGCTCGAACGCATGGACGTGCTGCTCCGGACGCGCAATCTGCTCGAGACTCGGTTCCTCCATGTCGCGCTCAAGAACGAGAATCGGGCGCTCGAGGCTAAGCTCGTCCATCAGGCGTTTCACGATTCCTTGACCGGTCTCGCCAACCGCGCGCTGTTTCGGGATCGGGTCGATCACGCGCTGGCGCGCTCGTCCCGCGGCGAGCGGGTCGCGCTGCTCTTCCTGGATCTCGATGACTTCAAGTCGGTCAACGACACGCTCGGACACGCCGAGGGCGACCGACTGCTCCAGGTCATCGCGACGCGGCTGCTTCACGCCTCGCGTGGTGGCGACACCGTCGCGCGCATCGGAGGCGACGAATTCGCGATCCTGCTCGAGGACGTGCCGCAGCTCGACCAAGCCCTCTTGGTCGTCACGCGCCTCATGGAGGCCATGCGGCAGCCGGTCCCGTTGCAAGGGCGGGAGATCACGATCAGCACGAGCATCGGTATCGCGCATGCGATGGGCGGCGAGCACGTCGACGAACTGATGCGCAATGCCGACGTGGCCATGTACCGCGCGAAGGAGGATGGCAAGAATCGTCATGCCGTGTTCGACCCGGGCATGTATGCGGCATTGATCGAGCGGCTGGAGTTGGAAGCCGATCTCCGACACGCCGTCGATCGCGGCGAGCTGCGGGTGTTGTATCAACCGATCGTGCAGCTCGAGACGGGGTCGGTCACCGGTGTCGAAGCGCTCGTTCGGTGGCAGCATCCTCGTCGCGGTTTGGAGTCCGCCGCCACCTTCATTCCGGTGGCCGAGGAGACGGGCCTCATCGTTCCCATCGGACGCTGGGTGCTCGCGGAGGCCTGCCGCCAGGGTCGGCATTGGCGACTCGCTCTGAGCGTGAACGTCTCCGCTCGCCAGCTGCAGGACGCGAGCTTCGCCAGTGATGTCGCGGCCATTCTAGCGGAAACGCACTTCCCTCCGGACCGGTTGATCCTCGAGATCACCGAGAGCACGCTCATGTCGCATACCAGCTCCGTGCTCGACCGCCTCCACGAGCTGAAGGCACTTGGGCTTCGCCTGGCGATCGACGACTTCGGGACTGGCTACTCCAATCTCAGCTACCTGCAGCAATTTCCGATCGACATCCTCAAGATCGACAAATCGTTCGTCACGGAACTGGCCACGAAGGATGGCCAGACCGCGCTCGCCAGGACGATCGTCGGCCTCGCGTCCACCCTCAACCTCAACACCGTGGCCGAGGGCGTCGAGCACGCCGATCAGCGAGTTCAGCTGCTCGCGCTCGGCTGTCACTACGGTCAAGGATTCTTGTTCGCGAAGCCGATCGACGCCGACGCCATCAGTGCCCTGCTGTCCAGCGAGATCGTAAATTCGATACCATGACCGAGCGCCGATACGGAGAGGAGGAGGTGCGCGAGATTTTCAGTCTCGCGACCACGGGCGATAGACGCGACGGAGTGCTACCCAGCGAACCCGGCGGGCTGACGCTCGATGAGCTCCAACGGATCGGCCAAGAGGTGGGAATCGAGCCCGCGCGAGTTGCCCAGGCCGCGGAGCAGCTCGACGCCCGAGGGAAGCTCGCCCCCGTGCGGCGATCCTTCGGGCTGCCGGTCGGAGTGTCGCGGGTAGTCGATCTTCCGCGCGCGCCAACCGATCGAGAGTGGGAGCGACTGATATCCGAGTTCCGGACCACTTTTGGTACGCAGGGCCACACGACGACCACCGGCGGCCTTCGAGAGTGGTCTCAGGGCAATCTCCACATCTCCATCGAGCCGACCGAGTATGGCGAGCAGCTCCGACTCAGCACGTTGAAGGAAGATGGCATCGCCCTCAACGGACTCGGAGGCCTGATGGGCGCCATGTCGGTGCTCTTCAGTGCGGTGGTCACCGCCGCGGGCAAGCCGGACAAGGCGCTGCTGATCCTCGGCCTGTTCGGCGGCATGTCGCTGGCTGCGTTCGGAACCAATCTCGTTCGGTTGCCCCGCTGGGCTCGCGAACGCGAGCGGCAGATGGAGGCGATTGCGGAGCATGCGGTAAAACTGCTCTCCGATCCAGGACGTCAGGAGTAACGTCGCCGCCGAGCTTGGCTTAATGGCCGTGATTGCTCGCCACATAACAACTCGCGGGCCGTCGTATGCACTCATCAGGCGCGCTGGCAAGCTCGCCCCCGAGATCCGACCCGAAGTCACGCTTGGCCTCGAGTTGTCCATAGCTTCGAGCAACGACCATGCGCTTCGGGTCGACTTCGTAGGCTCGGAAGGTTCCGAAACTATCGCAGTTGCTGTGGCGGATGATCTCGGCAGCTACGAGCACGTGGTGTGTCTGGCCGATCCACGCTACGCCAACGACGTTCGGGCTCTCGGACCATCCACAACGGACGGGATGGCCGAATGTTCGATAGACGAGTGGCGTGATATCCTGAACCGCCAGACGTCCACCGAACTTGTCGACAACCAGCAACCTATAAGCGCCGTTCGCTCCCTCATCGCTTGTCGACACGAAGAACGCCTTTGAGTCCGGCGCCCACAATAGCTCAGCGCCCACTCCGTGGCCGATATTGACGAACAACGTACCGATCGCGCCGCTTGACCAAAGGCCAAGCTCACCGTCGTCGTCGCTTTTCGTGCGAATCCACCTCGCCACCACAGAGGATGAGGAGTCAGGAGATCTAACAGTCGCAGTGCCGCGCTCTCCAAGGACATGAGTCCACAGGCCAACGGCGTGCGCGCTAAAGTTTCCTGAAGATTGAGCTGCCAGCGCACAGGGAATCGCTAGCACGCCCAGCACAAGTCGCGCGCTCATTAAAATGGCCTGCGCGAGCCCAGAAACCGTTCGAGCCGCTCCAGGCTGAAGACGCTTTCGAATGACGCGCCCCAGCTCGGCCTTCGCCAGAGGCTGTTCGGCGGCGGGTAGCCCGAGATCCTTGAACACGTTTCCACTGCCAACCTCAACGAGGTTCTTCTTGGCGCTCATCGCCGCTCTTATCGGACTTCGGCGTGCTGATTCCGGACGTGGACTTCTTCTTGAACACAAGCAAGACATAGACACACGCGGGAAACGCTACCGTGTACGCGGCCCTGTATGTATCTCCGTCGAAATCGTCAGTCAGCTTCGTCATTTCTGGTGACGCGCGATATACCACTCCGCTAACGATCTCTCTCGGCGCATCGCCCGTTGCTCACTATCACCGACACCACCAACAGAGTCCGCGAGGACTTTCCGAAGCGGTTCAGTCATGGCGCTCGGGTCGATGACCTCATCGAAGGCCTTGAACACCGCCGCTAATGACGGAGTCGGGTGGCGTCACTTCGGCATTCAACTTGTTCAAGCTTTCGCGTGCCAATACCTTCCGACGTTGCCGGAGGGCTGGCAGAATGGCTATTGCACCAGTCTTGAAAACTGGCGCGGCGAAAGCCGCTTGGGGGTTCGAGTCCCTCGCCCTCCGTTAGCCGGGCGGTACTCGCATATCGAGCAGAGTCCGGACGTCGCGTAAGAGCGTGCGCAGCGAGGCACGGCTTTGTTGGAGACGGAAGCGCACGTGCTGGTCCGGGTCGTCGAAGTCGAACAGCTCGCCGGTGACGTAGGCGGTGCCGGAGGATTCGATGACGACCGTGAGATATTCGGGGCGGCCGGCGTGGTTCAGGGTGGCGCGGCCGCCGACGGCCTTGTCGAGCCACGCGAGGTCGTGGGCGAATTCGTCCAGATCGGAGCGGTCGAACCAGAAGGGGCGGTTGTGGACCTGGCCGTCGACCTGCACGCGAAAGAGCGCCCGGTAGAGCGAGACCTCGTCGGCCGGACGCGCGTCCCTCAGCTCCATCCAATCCGACGAGGTTAGGGCTTGGATGCGAATATCCATTAGGCCTTGCGAACGACGACCAGATGCTTGTCGTTGAACGGCACCGGCTCGGCGATCGTGGCGCCGGCGCCGAAGATGGCGCGGTAGGACGCGAGCCCGCGGGGCTTCTCGATGCGGTTCAAGCGCAACTTGTTCGCCAGGTATTTGTTCGTGCCCGGATCCCAGAACGTTACGAGGAATGTCGCGCCCGGGCGAAGCGACTGCCAGACGTTGCCGATCGCGCGAGTAAATGCGGCGTCGTCCGTGATGTGCTGGGTGACGTCGATCATCCAGCCGAGGTCGAACGAGGCGGGCGCGAGGGTGATGTCGCCCGCGTCGCCGAGGAGAAAGGTGAAGTCAGGGTATCGCGCGCCGAGCGTCTGGACAGACACCGGCGCGATATCGTTGCCCGTGTAGCGACGGACGCCCTTGGACCGGAGGAACTCCGTCCAATACCCGACGCCGCTCCCGATCTCGAGCACGCGCGTGTCCGGGCCGATCGCCACCTGATGCCGCGCGAGCTCGCCCTCGATGATCTCGCGCTTCCTGGCGTACATCGCCGCATTCTCGGCCTCGCTCAGTCCGAAGTGCCCCACCCCGCGCAGGTCGAACGACTCCGACAGGATGTCGTTCCAGTATCGCTTGGGCTTGTAACGGAAGAGCATCTGCATGTAGATCGCTAGCCGGCTCATGAGCATAATCTATAAACGACCGCCCATATCTGCCGCGTCTCGCCTCAAACTCGCCGCACCGCGGTAGCCACTCGCCCCAAGCAGCTAGTCCCAGGTCGGGCCTCCGCGTTGACATGCGCATGCATGCCCCGTACGATGCCAAGGTGATCGGAGATTTCACCAGGGGCGATCGTTGACGGCGAGCCGTCCACCATTGCCGCCGTTCACTCGTGAGACGGCGATGCAGAAAGTTCGCCTGGCCGAGGACGCGTGGAATATGCGCGATCCGGAGAAGGTATCATTCGCCTACACGCCGGACTCCCGCTGGAGGAATCGGGCGGAGTTCGTGAATGGACGGGCCGAGATCGTCGCGTTCTTGACGCGGAAGTGGGCGAAAGAGCTCGACTACCGGCTCATCAAGGAGCTATGGGCATTCGAGGGCCATCGCATCGCCGTGCGATTCGCGTACGAGTGGCATGACGACTCGGGACACTGGTTCCGCTCGTACGGCAATGAGAACTGGGAGTTCGACTCGAACGGACTGATGGCGGTGCGACACGCGTCGATCAACGACCTGCCGATCATCGAGAGCGACCGGAAGTATCATTGGCCGCTGGGACGACGCCCCGACAATCATCCCGGACTCAGCGATCTCTCTCTGTAGGGCGCAGCCGCGACGAGCGCCGTGGCGGCAAGATTGCCCGTCACGTTGAACACAGTCGAGAAGAGATCCGGAATCGTGTCGACGGCGATCAGGATGCCGATTCCTTCCGCCGGCAAACCCACAGCCAGGAACAGTGGCGTCAGCAACAAGAACGCTCCGCGGGGGACGCCCGGAGCGGCGAATGTCAGGAAGACGCCCGCAAAGGCGATGAGCGCGAGTTGTTGGACGTGGAGCGTGATGCCGTAGAACCACGCGATGAAGAGTGAGCCGATGGTCCACGAGAGCGGCGCGGCGATCTTGAACATCGAGGTAGTGATCGGCACCACGAATCCCGCGATGCGGTCCGAGATGTCGAGATCGCGTTCGGCGCCCTCGACGAGCGCGGGGAGTGCCGCGATGGAGGAGCTCGAGCTAAACGCGATGAGCTGCGAAGGCAACGCGGCTTTCGCGAAGCGGCGCATCGGCACGCGCCCGAACAGCGCGACGACGGGATAGAGCACGAGCGACGCCAGGAGTTGGCCGACGGAGTAGACCACGATGTAAAAGCCAACGCCGCCGACGAGCGCCGCGCCGCTCTTCGCCGCGAGCGGCAGCAGCAGCGCGAACACGCCGATCGGCGCGGCCGCGATGACCCAGCGGACGAGCGTCAGCATCGCATCGCGGAACGCCACGAAGAATCCGACGAGCCGGTCCCGACCCGGCTCCGGCAAGTGCACGATCGCGAGCGCCAGCAGGACCGTGAAGATGATGAACGGCACGATCGCGCCGTTCGCGGCGGCGGCCACCGGATTGGGTGGCGCGAGAGTCGCGACCCACTCACCGAACGTTGGCGCGCCGCTCGACGCCAGCTGCTTCGCGGCTTCCTCGGCGCCAGGTGGCAGCGGCGGACGGCTCGTGTTCGCCGGCAGAAGCCCGAAGACGAGCGGTCCGCCGACCATGGAGACGATGGCTACGCCGACCAGCAGCAGAAAGCAGATGAGAATCGTGCGGCCGCCGATGCGGCCGATCGCGCTCATGTCGCTCGCCGATGCCACCCCTGTGATCAGGAGCGTGAAGATCAGCGGGATGACGGTCATGCGGATCGCGTTGATCCAGAGCGTGCCGATCGGGATGATCGCGTCAGTCAGTCTGAGCAACGCCGGGTTGCCCGAGGCAGCGATCGCGACCCCGATGACGAGCGCCGCCACCAACGCAATCAAGACTTTCATAGCATCAAGTCGCCGCCGTTGATGTCGAGCGAAGTGCCCGTGATGTATCCAGCCGCCTCGGATGCGGCAAAACATATCAAATCCGCGACCTCGCGCGAGGTCCCCAAGCGCCGGACGGGATATCCATCCGCCAAGCGTTTCAGAACCTCCAGCGACGCATGCTCGTGCGTGAGCTCCGTGTCGATCATCCCGGGACACACGGCGTTCACGGTGATACCGAATTGTCCCAGTTCCTTGGCCGCCGCGCGCGTCAGGCCCTGGAGCGCGGCCTTCGACGCGGTGTACGCCGCGCTCCCGAGCGTGCTCACGGTTTTGCCGGCGGTCGATGAAATGTTCACGATCCGACCGTAGCGCTGTGCTTTCATCGCCGGCAAGACGGCTTTCGTGAGCAGGAACGGCGCCGTCACGTTGACCTCGAGCGTGAGCCGCCATTCATCGGCCGACAGATCGCCGAAGCGCGTCGATCGGGCGACCGCCGCGTTGTTCACCAGGATGTCGATGCGGCCGAAGCGGTCGAGGGTGCGACGCGCGATCTCGTCCGGGAGGCCCCGCTTCGCGATGTCCCCGGGCACCGCGAAGGCCTTGGGCCCGAGATCTTTGGCGACGGATTCCGCTCGGGCGACGTCCCTGACATTGACCGCGACGCTCGCCCCGCGCTCGATGAGCCGCGCGGCCGCGGCCCTGCCAAGGCCGCGTGCGGCACCGGTTACAATCGCGACTCGCTCCCTGAAGTCTTCATCCATAGCGGGGGCAAATTTACCAGCCCAGCCGCCATCGCGGCCACGATCGATGCGGCACCCATCACCCAGGGGGTCCCTTTATGCGAGTAAAAGATGCCGAGCACCGCGACCGCCAACAGAATTGCCGCGAATCGGACCGTCGCGCTGAATCCTCCCGCCATTCCGCCCTGCGCCGTCGGAATCGTCGCTTGTAGCGCTTGCGCCGTCTCGCCGTTCAGCAGTCCCCCGCCGATGCCGCTGATGAACATGGACGCGGCGAACATTGGATAGCGCAGCGTGGTAGACGTGATCGCCATAAGGAGATCGCCCAGTGCCACGATCACGAGTCCCCATGCGAGCACGAACCGACTGCCGTACTGCGTGGAAGCTCGCGCACTGATCCGAGGCATGAGACACAGCGGCACGGCGTACGGCAGCATGGCCACTCCGGACACCAGCGCCGAGTAGTGCAGGGTGTTTTGGAGATAGAGGGGAAAGAAATAGACCAGCGCTTGCGCCGCCGCCGAATAACCGGCCATGGCGGCAACCGCCCCGAGAAAATCTGGTCGGCGGAAGAGTGCGAGGTCCAACATCGGGTCCCGCTGCCGACGCTCGATCACGATGAATGCGATGAGCATGAGCGACGACGCGGCGAGCCGCGGCGCGATTTCGTGTGTGTCGATCAGGGCCCAGGTCAGAAAGAACAGCGCGCCGCAGAACGTGACGCTGCCGCCCAGATCGTACCGTCGCGCCTCCGGATTCCGTGAGTCCGGAACCCAGCGCACGATCGCGATGATGAGGACGACGCACAGCGGCAGATTGATCAAGAACGTCCATCGCCATCCCATGAGCGATGTGACGATGCCCCCGATGACTGGGCCAGCCACTACCGCGAGTCCGATGACGGAACCCCATACGCCGAACGCGCGGGTGCGCTCAGGGCCTTGAAATTCGTGACCGATGATGCCCAACGCCGCCGGCGGCAGAAACGCCGCCCCAACGCCCTGAAGCACGCGTGCCGCTATCAAAAAGGCCGCGTTCTGGGCGACACCGCAGAGGAGCGACGCGATGGCGAAGATCGAGATCCCCGCGAGGACCGCACCCTTGCGACCGCGATGATCGCCGAGCGCCCCCACCGGCGTGAGCAGCGAGGCGAAGCACAGCACGTAGCTGCCGATCACCCACTCGACGTCGGCGAATGAGGCATGGAGCCCACGGGCGATCGACGGCAGCGCGACGGCGACGATCGTCGCATCGAGCGTTACCAGGGCGGTGACCGACGCCATGGTCACCAGGACGACCGCCGGTAGCGCGATTTTCGATGTCATAGACGAAGGCTATCCGGACTAGCATTATACTACAAATCAATTATTGTCACGATAATCATGCTGATGCCGCATGAACATTCCTGATCTCGAAGCATTTATCGCCGTTGTCGAGACCGGCTCGATCGGAGCCGCGTCGCTCCGGCTGCATCTCACTCAGCCGGGCGTCACCCGCCGCGTGCAGTCGCTGGAGCAGGCGCTTGGGACTCCCCTGCTCGACCGGCGCTCGAAGCCGCCACGACTGACCACTGCTGGTCGAGCCGCCTACGATCAGGCTCGGCGCGTCGTGCAGGCCGTGCGCGATATGGCCATGGCGCTCGAGCCCGACGGCGAACCGCAGGGCGATCTGCGCGTTGGTGTGACGGCCGCACTGGGCGACCTGGCGCTCGCCGAGCCGGTCGATCGCGTGCGCGCGGCGTATCCGCAACTGCATCTGCGCGCATCGACCGGCTGGTCGGAGGCGTTGATCAATGCGGTGCGTGGAGGCACGCTCGACGCGGCCGCCGTGTTGACGATCGATGGTCGACAGCCGTTAGCCGGGCGCCATGGCGAATCGCTCACGACCGACCGGGCCGCGATCGTCGCCGGTCACGATCTCCCGCTACCCGATCGCGTACGCCTCGAGGACCTGGCGCAGATTCCATGGGTGCTGGATCACGACGGCTGCTCGTTTCGGCGTGTCGTGCGCGACGCCTTCGCCGCGCACGGCCGCGCGCTCGTACCGGGCATCGTCGTTGGTGGAGCGGAATTACAACTGTCACTAATCGCGCGCGGACACGGCGTCGGGATGGTACTCCCCCGCATGCTCGAGCGGAGCACCTTCCGCGACGCCGTCCGAATCGTGGAGGTCGAGGGATTTCGCCCGATGTTCACCATGTGGCTCATCCACTCGACTTATCCAGGCAGACTCGCCGCGCCGATCCTCTGCTTTCGTGACGCGCTGCTCTCAAGTCTCGCGCAGGGCGATGACCGGATCCAGCCGCGTCGCCCGTCGGGCCGGGAGATAGCACGCCAGGACCGCAATCGCCGCAATGAGGACGGGCACGCCAAGCACGATCGTCGGATCGCTCGCGGTCACGAGAAACAAGAATCGCGACAAGAGGCGCGTCAACGCGAAGCTGCCGACTAGGCCGATCGCCACGCCAATGGCGGCGAGACGGAGTCCCGCGCCGAGGACCAGCCAGAGAATATCGACCCGCTTCGCACCCAGCGTGACACGGAGCCCGATCTCCCTCGTGCGTTGAGCGACGAAGTACGAGATCACGCCGTAAATCCCGATGATCGCGAGCAGGACGCCGCTCACGGTGAAGAGGCCGAGCAAGGTCGTGCTGAGCCGTCGATCGGTCGTTTGCTTGGCCATGACCGCATCGATCGTCGCGACCTCGGCCAGCGGCAGCTCGGGATCGATCGAACGGAGGACCTCCCGCACGGATTCGATGACGCGGGACGGGTCGGCCGTCGTGCGGACGACGAGGTACTTGAATCCCGCGTTCATATCCGGCATCTGACGCGCCAGGCCGATGATCTCGGGCTCCGGCGCGACGGCCAGGCCATGGTTCTTCGTGTCGCCGATCACCCCGATGATGGTGGCCGTCGTGGATATCGAATCCGGGCGGCCCTGTGAGAGCTGGCGCAGCACGAGTCGCTGACCGATGGGCGTGCGGTCGCTGAAGAACCGCCTGGCGAGCACGCGATTGATCAGGATGACCGGTGGATTCGACGCGATATCCGATGCGGCGAAGTCCCGCCCTTCGATCAGAGGAATGCCGAGCGTCGAGCGATACTGGTCGTCGACGACGCCGAACATGGCCCGCGGCATGGCATCGAGTCGCGACACCGCCTGGCCATCGAGCGTGAACGACCGCGAATACTGGTTGACCGGCGGAAAAAACGTGGTGATGGTCGCATTGCGTACGCCGGGCACGTTGCGGAGGCGCTCCGCGAACATTTCGTTGAACCGTTCGATCGGCCCCACGCCGTTGCTATCCGGATACCGATTCGCGGGTAACGTCACGTGGGCGGTCAGCAATCGCTCGGTGCGAAACCCGCTGTCCTGCCCCTCGAGGCGCAACAAGCTTTTCACCAGGAGTCCGGTCCACAGAACGAGGACGACGCAACACGCGACCTGCGCGACGACCAGCGCGTGTTGCTCGGTTTGCCGTCGCTTGCTTCCCGTGCCCGATCGTCCACCCTCGCGAATGGCGGTGGCGAGATTGCCGCGCGTGGCCGGCCAGGCCGGGATGATCCCGAACAGGAGCCCGCAGCCGATGGACAGCGCCATCGTATAGAGCAGGACCCGGGTGTCGATCCGCACGTCGGAGAGCTGCGGCAGATTGCTCGGGTGCAGACTGGCGAGCGCCGTGCTGACTCCCCAAGCCGCCGCGAGTCCGACGATGCCACCAGCCAACGCCAGCATCAGATACTCGGCCACGAGCTGCCGCACCAGACTGCCGCGCCCGGCGCCCAGCGACGCGCGAACGACAATCTCGTGATGCCGCGCCGTGTGACGCGCCATGATGAGACTCGCGACGTTCGTGCAGGCAATGAGCAGGATCATGGCGACCGACGCCAGCAGCAGGACGAGCGTGGGGCGCAGGTTGCCGGCTCTCGTGTCGGCCAATGGCAGCACGCGCGCACCGACATTGCGATTCACGGGATAGCGCTGGGCCAACTCGTCGGCGATACGTTGCATATCGGCAGTGGCCAGCGTGGCCGTGACACCGGGCTTCAGCACACCGACCGTGTAATTGCCACGGTCGCCGTGCATGAGCGGTCCATAATCCGCCTCGGTCAGGACGTACGGCGTCCACATCAGTGTCGGACCGAAGGCCGTGCCGTCGAGCCAGTCGGGAATCACGTCGGGCATGACGCCGATGATCGTGTATGGCTCGTCGTTGATGCGAATGGTCCGACCGAGAGCGGCCGGCGAGGCGCCGAGGTGGGAACGCCAATAGCGCTCCGCGAGCACCACGACCTTGTCATTGCCAGGACGGATCTCTTGCGCCGTGAACACTCGACCCATGAGCGGTGTCACGCCAAGAGCGGTAAAGAACTCACCGGGGACGAGGCCGACTCGCAGTTGCTCCGGCCGCTCTCCCGGCGCGTTGCCACTGACGTTCTTGCGCCAGACGTCGTACACCACCAGGGATTGCAGGGTACGGGACTCGGCCGCGAAGTCGTGCGCGTCAGCGACGGAAGGGCCGATCGGGCTTCCGCCGACGATCGAATACACGCGCACCAACCGGTCGGCGTGCGTAAACGGTAATGGCCGGAGGAGCACCGCATCCGCGACGCTGAACACCGCGGTGTTGGCGCCGACGCCGAGGGCGATCGTCAGGATCGCGACGATCGTGAACGTGGGCGCGCGGGACAGCACCCGGGCGCCGTAGCGAATGTCGCGCCAGATCGCCTCCGCGGATGGGAAGCCCCACATGTCGCGCAGCTGCTCTCGAATCGCTGTCGCATTGCCGAACTGTCGCCGCGCGTCGGCTATTGGCATGTGTTCCGCCCGCATTTCCAGGTGAAAGGCGATCTCATCCTCGAGATCCTGGTCGAGACGACGACGGCGCAGCAGCGCCACGAGACGTTTGAGCAGCATCATGCGGTCCGCATCACCAGAGCGATGGCGCCCGCGAGCTGGTGCCATGATTGGGCCTCGGCGGCGAGATGCTTCTGGCCCACCGGGGTAAGTGTGTAGTACTTCGCGCGCCGGCCCTTATCGCTCACGGCCCACTCCGACGTCAGCATCCCCGCCAGCTCGAGCCGATGGAGCGCGGGATATAGTGCGCCCTCCTGCACACGCAATACATCCCGCGATGTGGCCCGAATCCATTCGGCTACGGCATACCCGTGGAGCGTGCCCCGGGCGAGGGCTTTTAGCACGAGCATGTCGAGCGTGCCCTGCACGAGCTCGGGTGGTCGGTTCTTTGGTCTTGGCATAAATCGTTTATGCCAAAGAAAACCCTCCGGCGCGCGCCGCGCTAGGGGCGGCGGCAGCTCGAAGCTTGGCGAAGATGATCGCATGCGTGACGAGGAAGAACGGCACGAGCACGGTTGGAATCCACGCCCACGGCAGTTGTGTGATGGCCAAGCTGCCAACGCCCGCATGAATCAGTTGAACGGGTGACCCGTTGGCCGAGAGCACGCCGAGCGTGACCGCGACGATCAGGTCGAGCGTCCCGAAGATATTCCAGGCCGCGACCGTGAGACCTGACGCCCTGCCCCGCGAGACGGCCCACGCGAGTGGCAGCGCGGCGACGCCCGTAATAATGTCGCCCCAGCCCGCGCTGTACGGGAACGGACCCGCGAGTCGCCCGGCGCCCGCTAGAAATAAGAACAGCGCGCCCTCAGCGCGAATGACGTTGAGTCCGATCAGCGTGGCCATGGGGATGCTGAGCATCGCTTTCTGCGTGGACGATACGCGCGATGCGATCGCCGCTACGATGAGCGGGGTCGAGAACAATGCGAGCAGGAACAATGGCCCGGCCTGTGTCCGATTCATGAGGCCAGAGGCCGACACCACGGCCGCGAGACCGAAATACGCGCCAGCGAGGCCGGCGAACAGCTTGCGATGCGTCACCGTGACGAGGATGACCGCGGCGGATGCGAGAAAGCCAATGGTACCAATCGCGTCGAGCATAGAACGCCTCTCGGGGTTATTTTATGATAAGTATCATATTTTAATGAAGGAGTTCCCGAATGCCATGGCCTGAAGAGCACAAGCAGGAGACGCGTGAGCGTATTATCGACGCAGCGGCCACCGCTCTGCGCACGAAAGGGATCGACGGCGTAAGCATCGCCGAGATCATGGCCGAGGCTGGCTTGACGCATGGTGGGTTCTACGCTCACTTCGGATCGAAGGAAGAGCTGGTCGGCGCGGCGCTTCGGCGCGCTTCGAGTCAGACCATCGGTATCCTCTCGAAGAATCCTCAGATCGATGCGGTCATTGACACATACTTGAGCACCGGGCACGCTGCGCATCCCGAGATCGGGTGTCCCCTTGCAGCCATGGGCTCCGAGCTGGCGCGCACGGGCGGGAAACTCCGAGAAGGACTCGCGGGCGGCGTCGCTCAGCGCATCGAATTCGTGCGGCGCTTGCTGCCTGAGGATCAGGCGACCGACGAGAATGCGACGGCTATAGTCGCCTGTATGCTGGGCGGTGTGCTGCTGGCTCGATTGGTCGCGCCAGAGAAAGCCGAACCGACACTGAGCGCGACCAGGTCATTGTTACATCGCGCGTTTTAGATTACAGACATGACTCCGTTGACGCCGCGTCGCGTCAAGCTCGCCTTCGCCGTCGGCATCATCGCCGATGTGCTACAACTGCCCGTCAACCTGTCGTTCTTCTCGATCGGCCTGGCCACCGTGTTTGGCGAGATCCCGCTCGAGGCGATCGACTTATGTCTAGACATCGTCGCCGGCGTCGTGATCAACGGCCTGCTCGGCTTCCACTGGGCGCTGCTGCCGACCTTCGCCCTGGAACTCGTCCCGGGCCTCGACGCCGCTCCGACATGGACCGCGTGCGTCGCCTATGTCGCGTACAAGCGCAAAGACCGCATCATACGGTCAGCGCCGTCACCGGCGAAATTGACATAGCCCGCCGCGTGGGAATGCACGCGGCCACCAACGAGACGATCAGCAAGAGTACGGCGATGGCCACGATCGTCGTCGGATCCCCTGGCCCGACGCCATAGAGCTGATCGCGCAGCAATCGCGTCGTCGCGACGGAGAGCGCGCCGCCAATGACGGCGCCGAGCGCGATCGGCGCGAGGCCCTGGCGAACGACGAGCGTTCCAATCGCGGACGGTGTTGCACCGAGCGCCATGCGAAGCCCGATCTCCCGCGTACGCTGGGCGACCGAATACGCAATGACGCCGTAAACGCCGACGCTCGCCAACACCAGCGCGATCGCGCCGAGGGCACATAAGAGCATCGTGTTGAACCGCGCGGTCGCGCGTGTCGTGCGAACCTGAGCGTCCATGGTCGCCACCTGCGCGACGGGCAGGCTCGGATCGACGCCGGAAACCGCGCCGCGAATGGGCCGCTCCATCAGTTCGGGCGTACCCTGACCGCGGGCGATGATGGTGAGCGCACCGCCGAGCCCCGCCCAGAGCGGCGCGGGGGTCTGCTCGACCGGGATATAGAACTCCGGGGTGGCTTGCTGCTCCAAGCCGACATCGCGAATGTCCGCGATCACCCCGATCACGGTCATGAAGTGCGTGTGGCTCGGATCCATGCCTTCCATCCGCTTGCCGACCGCGCGCTCGCCATGCCACAGTTTTCGCGCCAATGCTTCGTTGATCACGGTGATTTTCGGCGAATGGGCATCGTCGGTCGTCGCGATGTCGCGACCATCGCGCATCCGGATTCGCATCGTCGCGAAGTATCCGGGCGTCACGATACGAACGTCGGCGATGAGACGTTCGCCATCAACGTAGGGTTGGCCTTCGGCGCCAATGCCCGCGCGGATGGCGCCGCCCAGCGGCAGCGTCGATGTTAGGGCGGCGGCCTGCACCCCGGGTGTGCGAGTCACGCCATCGCGAATCGCACGATACGCCACAACGGCCGAGCTCAAATCGGTATACCGGGCGGGCGGCAACACAACCTGCGCCGTCAACACATGGCTGCTGTCGAAGCCAGGATCGACATGACTCAGCTCCCACGCGGTGCGGATCAACAATCCCGCGCCGGTCAAGAGCGCCATCGCGAGCGCCACCTCGGCGGTCACCAGGACATTGCGGGCGCGCCCACGTGCGCGACTGTCCGTCGCGGCGCGAGCGCCTTCGCGCGCGGTGACTCTGAGCGCGGGGAAGACGCCGACCAGGAGACTGCCGATCGTCGCCGCGAGCAGCGCGACCGCCAGCACCGGGGCATCGATGTGCGCGGAGCTCAAGCGAGGCACGCCCGGCGGGCTCGCCGCGATGAGTCCCGGCACCAGCGCGAACGCGAGGCCTACGCCAATCGCGCCCGATACGACCGCGAGCACGGTGCTTTCGGTCAGGAGTTGGCGGATCAGCTCCGTGCGCTTCGCGCCCAGCGCGGTGCGGATGCCCAGCTCGCGAGCGCGCGTGCTGCCTCGCGCCAGCAGCAGGTTGGCGACGTTGACGCAGGCAATGAGAAAAACGAACGACACGGCGCCGAGGAGAATGAGGAGCCGCGGGCGGAAGGCGTCGACGACATCGTCGGAGAACCGGCGGACCTGACCGCTGTAGCCGTTCCCCCACATCTGGTACTGCGTCGCCAGCGCACGCTCGGACGCATCCACGGCGGCGGTGGCCTGCGCCATCGACGTCCCCGGTGCCAGGCGAGCGACGATTTGCAGGCTTCGCGCGTGGAAATCGAGGAGGTCCGTGGAAGACAAGGCGAGCGGCGCCCACAGGTCGTTATTGCCCGTGACCGCGTCGATCGAGGCGGGCATCACGCCGATGACCTCATAGGAGTCGCCATCGAGGCGGATGTGTTGTCCCAGAATCGTCCGGTTGCCGTTAAAATCGCGTACCCAGAGACGGTGACCGAGGATGACCACATGGGGCGCTCCGGGACGGTCATCCTCTGGGGAGAACGAGCGGCCGAGCTCGGGGGAGACGCCGAGCACGTGGGCCAGGCCGGCGGTGGCGCGAACGCCGTTGACGACCTCGGGCGCGTCGCCGCGCGCCAGGGTGAAGGAGCTCTGGCCGCTGATCGCGGCGACGCCGTCAAACGCCCGTGGCAGCGCACGCCACGTCGCAAACTCCAGATTCGAGGCGACGGCGATCGGGACGCCGTTTCGGGCCGGATGCAGATCGACCACGCGATCCGGGGTCGTAAACGGGAACGGTCGGAAGACCACCGCCTCGACTATGCTGAACACGGCGACCGTGGCGCCGATACCGATGCCCAGGGTGCCGATAGCGGCCAAGGTGAACGACCGTGCTCTCGTCAGTTGTCGCACGGCAAACAGCAGGTCCCGCCGTAAACTATCCATGCCCCCAAACTGTCGAATAGACCGACCTGGGCGCCATAGAGAAGCCATAGATGAACGAAATCGCGGGGCTATGCGTAATTTTCTGGTGTGGCCGTGACCTCTCCAACACCAGCCGCACACGAGCACGTCGCGCATACCTCGCGCGCCGGCGGGATGACCGCGCTCTTCATCAAGCGGCCGGTCATGACCACCCTGATCATGATCGGCATTGTGATCTTCGGGGTCATTGCCTACCGGCAGTTGCCGGTCAGCGATCTGCCGCCCGTCGACTTCCCGACGATCTTCGTCCGGGCGTCCCTGCCAGGCGCGAGCCCCGAGACCATGGCGGCCACCGTCGCGACGCCGCTCGAGAAGCAATTCTCAGGGATAGCCGGGATCGACAACATCACGTCGACAAGTGCCCTCGGAACCACGGGCATCACGGTTCAGTTCTCGCTCGACCGCAACATCAACGCCGCCGCCCAGGACGTGAATTCGGCTATTTCGGCCGCGCTGCCGAATCTGCCGCTCAACATCATCCCTCCGGCGTACTGGAAGCAGAATCCCGCCGGACAGTCGATTTTGTTCTACTCGCTGACGTCGAACGTGCTGCCCATGACCACGGTCGACGAGTACGGCGAAACGACGATCGCGCAAACGATCTCGATGGTGAGCGGCGTGTCGCAGGTGGTCGTCTACGGATCGCAGAAGTACGCCGTGCGCGTTCAGCTGGATCCGGATAAGCTCGCCGCCCGCAACATCAGCCCCAACACCGTCGCGAAGGCGATCTCGAACGAGAACGTCTTCATCCCGACCGGCGTCTTGTACGGACCGAGTCAGACGACCACGGTGTTCGCGACGGGCCAGCTGTACAACGCCGCCGAATTCTCGCGGGTCATCGTCGCCTACAAGGACGGCGCGCCGATACGGGTCGGCGACGTGGCCAACGTGCTGGACGATGTGCAGAACAACAAGGCCGCCGCGTGGTTCTATAACGGCCACGACGACATGTCGCGGACGGTCTTCCTGTCGATCCGCCGGCAGCCGGGCACGAACACGGTCGACGTCATCAATGCCGTCAAGGCCAAGATGGCGGAGCTCGAGAAGGGGTTGCCGGCGGCGGTCAAGGTCAACCTCGACTACGACCGGTCGGTCTCGATCCAGGCCGCCGTGCACGACGTGCGATTCTCGCTGTTGCTGGCGCTGATGCTGGTCGTGCTGGTGATCTTCTTATTCTTACGCACCTTGGTGGCAACCGCGATTCCGAGCCTCGCCCTGCCGATGGCCATCATCGGCACATTCTCGGTGATGTACTTGCTCGGATTCAGTCTCGACAATCTCTCGCTAATGGCACTCACGTTAGCGGTGGGATTCGTGGTCGACGATGCCATCGTCATGCTCGAGAATATCGTGCGTCACATCGAGGCCGGTGAAGAGCCGATGCAGGCGGCGCTCCGCGGCTCGGGTGAGGTCGGGTTCACGATTCTGTCGATGACGTTGTCGCTGGCGGCCGTGTTCATTCCGCTCGTGTTCATGGGCGGGGTGATCGGGCGATTGTTCAGCGAGTTCGCGCTCACCATCACGTTCTCGATTCTGGTGTCGGGGTTCGTGTCGCTGACGCTGACGCCGATGCTGTGCAGTCGGTTTCTCAGGCCGCACCGTGAGATCAAGCACGGGCGCCTCTTCATGGCGAGCGAGCGTGTGTTCAATGCCGCCCTAGGCGGCTACGAGCGCAGCTTGGGCTGGGTGATGCGCCACCGGCCGCTGACCATTGTGTTCTCGCTGGGGGTCCTGGGACTGACGGCTGTTCTGTACCAGCGGGTGTCCAAGGGACTTTTTCCGCCCGAGGACTCTGGCGAGCTCGATGCCACGACCGAGGCGGCGCAGGGCACCTCGTTCGAGGAGATGTCGCGACTGCAGATGAAGC
>DASRDS010000119.1:0-4504 GCA_035652495.1 Gemmatimonadaceae bacterium | reverse complement strand
CGCTTCGCCAGCTTGTCCCGATAGCCGCCCACGACGTGGCGCAGCGAATGGCAGCCGAGCGTGTAGCACGACAGGAGCGTCGTGTTGACGGCGAGCACGATCGTGCCGAGGCCGATGCCGAATGCCACGCGGCCCGTCGTCGGGTCCGTGAACCACAGGGCATCCCAGACATCGTGCGACAGGATCACCAGGAAGATCAGCGCGATGTACATGAAGTACCGGTGGACGTTCTGCAGAATGAGCGGCAGGTGCTGCTCGCCGAGGTAGCTCTTGCGCGGCTCGCGCACGGTGCAGTTCGGCGGGTCGGCCCACATCGCCTTATAGTAGGCGCCCCTATAGTAGTAGCACGTGACCCGGAACAGGCCGGGGAACGGCAATATCAAAAGGGCCGGCGAGAACGGGAGCCACGCCGGCCACAGTCCCGGTTTGCCGAACTCCGGGGAGTAGAGCGGGCTCAGATAGGGGCCGAACCTATAGTGCGCGTTTTGGAACGCGGCCCATGTCGTGTAAACAATGAAAGCCACGAACACGATCGCGGTGATCGTGGGCTGTACCCACCACGCGTCGCGTCGCATGGTGAGGACGGGGAGCTCTGCGTGCGCCATGGCTCACAAACTCCCATTTGATACGCAAAACTTCAACCCGACCAAGGCCAGCCAGGATTAAATCGAGTCTCCAGATTCACTTGGCCTTGGTCGGCTCGACAGGCAACCGAGGCGTCAATATCCGTGGAGCACGGTGACGCCTTTTTCCTCCAACCAGGCGGGAAGGTCGGCAATCTTGTTCCAACGCAGATCCAGCCGCTGGAGGCGAGGTAGATCGGCGAGCACGGACGGCACTGCCGTGAACCGATTGGCTCGGAGATCTACGTGACGTAGCTCCTGGAGCGCCACCATCGACGCTGGCAAATCGGCTAGCGCGTTTCCCCGCAGTAGCAACTCACGGAGGCCGGTCATCCGAGTGACGGGGGTGGGCAGAGCCGAGAACTGGTTGCCGCCGATGTTCAGATATCGGAGGCCACGTAGATCACCCAAGGAAGTCGGGACGGTCACTAGCCGGTTATGCGACAAATAGAGATAATCGGTGAGTCCGCCCAGAAGCCCGATCGAGTTCGGGAGCTCGGCCAGCTGGTTGTGCCCTAAGTCCAGCATCGTGAGGTGCGCCAATCGGCCGAGTGAGTCGCTGATCCGCGACAAACGATTGTCGGAAAGGTTGAGGCTCTCGAGCCCGGTGAGCCGCCAGAGTGATTCCGGAACCGTTTCCAATCCGTTAAGCGCCAAGCTCAAGTGTCTGAGCGAGACGAGGTCCCCTATCCATTCTGGGACGGATGCGATTCGATTCGCTCGGAGCCCCAAACGCTCGAGCCCCATGTGATGCCGGATCGACTCTGGGACGGCGGTGAGCTCGTGTCCCTCCAGATCCAACTCTGTCGCAAATTCACTCATTTTTGCGTTTGTTTTTCCGGATGTCATAATATCATTGGCTTGCCATAACATTCGCGGAGGCTTTATGCAGACGGACCGTCGCGAGTTTCTCGAACGGATGACCGTAGGTGCGGCAGCATTGGCGTTGCCTTTCACGGCGGCGCTGGCGGAGGCAGATAAGGGGACTGTGCGCGGACCGTGGAACGAAGAGTGGCTCACGAAAATCACGGGAAAGCACAAGCAGTTCTTCGATGCGGTGGAGCCGAACCAAGGGTTCGCCCTGGTCTTCGCCATGGCCTTCCTGAACCTGAACAAGGAAGCCTATGGCCTGACCGACAAGGACCTGACCGCGGTCGTCGGCCTTCGCCACTTCGCGATGCCGTTCGCGCTGTCGGACGCGATGTGGTCGAAGTACAAGATCGGCGAGGCGTTCAAGATCGATGACCCGGCGACGAAAGCGCCGGCGGTCCGAAACCCGGTCCTCCATGCGGACGGCGTGCCCTTCGCGGGCGCCGAGCTCCCGACGCTCGTGAGTCGTGGCGTGCTGTTCACGGCGTGCAACGTGGCGACCGTCAAGATCAGTGAGAAGCTCGCTCCCATGGCCGGCGTCACGCCCGATGCCGCGTACAAAGAGTGGGTGGCGGCGCTGCAGCCCGGCGTCACGCTCGTGCCGGTGGGCGTGCTCGCCGTCAATCGGGCACAGGAAAAAGGCTGTACATACTGTTATGGTGGTTGAGTGACGGCAGTTGGTCTTTTTTTGGCACTAGCAGTCGGACTGTCGCTCGGCCTCCTCGGAGGAGGCGGCTCGGTCCTCACGGTTCCGATCTTCAAGTACGTGCTGGGGTTCGATGCCAAACCGGCAATCGCGATGAGTCTCATCGTCGTCGGCGCATTGAGCCTCATCGGCGCGGCCCGCCACTGGAGAGCGGGCCGCGTCGATTTTCGCGTCGCGGCGATCATGGGCGGGATCGCGATCCCCGCGTCGTACGTCGCGGCCCGACTCGCCGCGTTCATCTCGGGCCCCGTCCAGCTGACGATGTTCGCGATCGTCGTGATCGTCGCGGCGATCTCGATGCTCCGTCCGCGGAAGGAGGACGACACGCCGGCAGCGCCCGCCCACCTTCTTCGTATGTTCCC
The DNA here is from genome assembly GCA_035652495.1 of Gemmatimonadaceae bacterium. GTDB lineage: Bacteria > Gemmatimonadota > Gemmatimonadetes > Gemmatimonadales > Gemmatimonadaceae > DASRDS01. The sequence goes on along the minus strand of DASRDS010000119.1, from coordinate 1,943 downwards.
CGCCGCTCTCGGCGTCGGCGCCCTTACGGGCCTCATCGGCGTCGGCGGCGGCTTTCTGATCGTGCCGACCCTCGTCCTCTTCGGCGGCGTGCCGACCAAAGTCGCGATCGGCACATCGCTCCTGGTCATCGCCGCCAACTGCGCGGCCGGGTTCGCTGGATATGTCGGACAGGTCATGATCCCGTGGCCCGCCGTCGGCGAGTTCACCGCGATCGCCGCGATCGGCATATTCGGCGGCGCGTATCTCTGCGACTTCATCTCAGCCGCCCGGTTGCGTCGCGGATTCGCCGTGCTGCTCCTTGGCGTCGGGATCGCGGTCTTTGCCCAGGGCGGTCGCAAGCTCAAGAGCGTGCCGCCCGCGAAGGCAGTGGCCGCCGACACGATCGATCCGAGCGCGATTCCGCCTGACTCGGCGATCCCCAACGACTCGATCGGTGCCTCGATCCGTCGCGGCATGGCGATCGTCGCGCACACGCCGGACAGTCTGCCCCACAACACGCCGACGACCTTGCGATGTACGAGCTGCCATCTGGATGGCGGTCGGCGCGCCGGCGTGGTCTCCATGCTCGGCTCGTACGCCCGCTACCCCCGCTTCGTCGTCCGCGAGAACCGGACGGCGTCGATCGAGGATCGCGTGAACTTTTGCCTCACGCGGAGCCTCGCCGGCCAACCGCTCCCCGCAGACAGTCGCGACATGCGCGACATGGTTCGGTATCTCGCCTATCTCTCGACGGGCGTGAAGAAGGGAGACTGGGTTCGGGGCGAGGGTCTGCCGAATCCGCTACCGCCGATGGCCGCTGACACCGCTCGCGGCGCGCGTGTGTTTGCGGCCAATTGCACGCGATGTCACGGTGTGAACGGAGAAGGGTCGGCGCCGTACCCAGCGCTCTGGGGCCCGCACTCCTATGATATCGGCGCCTCGATGGCCCGACTCCAAGTCGCCGCCACATTCATCCGCCGCGGGATGCCGTACGACCGGCCCGGAACGCTCACCGATCAGGAAGCGTACGACGTCGCCGCGTTTGTGCTCAGTCACCCGCGCCCGGACTTCCCCGGCAAGTCGAATGATTGGCCGCTCGGCGACGCGCCCGGCGATGTGCCTTACGTCACAAAGAACCACACGCCGACCCAGCCTATGCCAGCCTTACTGCCTCACGAAATCGAGTAGCACACTAGTTGCCCTAGTGAGCTGGTAACAGGCATACAGCGGAGGCCGTTGAATGCGGTGGAATCCAGCTCGATTCGCTTTGATGATGTTGTTCGCTGGGATGACCGCGTGCGCGTCGCATCGCACGTACTACGAGTCCAGCGGGGAAGTGTGGGGGCCAGGCGAGACCACGTACTACAGCCGTTGGGAAGTGGAAACCAGTCGGCCGCACGTGGAGTGGGAGAGGCGCAGCGACGATGAGCATCGGGCCTACTGGGAGTGGCGTCGCTCGCACCACGACCACGATGATGATCATCACGATGATCATCACTAGGACCTGATGGGCGAGTGCTCGAAGTAGAGTTGCTCCATGTGGCGCGCGAAGCCCCGGGTATCGCACACGGGGCTTCGCGACAGCCGTTCCCGCATCGTCGCGCGCAGCTCGCGAAGTTTGTCCGGCTGCCGGCTCCATTCGACGGCGCACGCGACGTAGTCGTCCACATCGCGGCGCACGAACTCACCGAGTCCGCCAGCGCGCAGGATCGACGCGCTGGTGCGAGCGACCCAGCGGTCGCCCCAATACGTCACGACTGGCACGCCTTGCCAGATCGCTTCCGTTGTCGTCGTTCCGCCGTTGTATGGGAACGTGTCGAGGGCGATGTCGATCTGGTCGTACGTCTTTAAGAAGTCGTGATGGTCCGACGGGCCTTCGATTCGTACGCGTTCCGGCGCGATGTGATCGGGTCCGAATTGATCGCGCACAAACCGCCGCTCATCTTCTCCGCCGAACGCTGCT
>DASRDS010000118.1:0-14661 GCA_035652495.1 Gemmatimonadaceae bacterium | reverse complement strand
CGACTGCGAGTGGTAGGCCGTGAACTGACCCGAGATCCGCGGTCCGAAGAGCTGCGGATCCGTGTAGGTGGCGGTCAGGTTATTGATGTAGCGGCCGAACTGCCACTGAATCGAGCCCTTTTTGCACTCGCCGAAGAGGTTCGGCTGGTCCAACCCAATGAATCCACCGACACCCGTGCCCTGGCCCGTCGAGGCGCCGAAGTTCACATTGCCGGTGCGCTTTTCCTTTACGTGGAAGATGAGGTCCACGTCGCCCTGGTCGCCCGAGGGGCGTGTGTCGGGCGGCGGGATCGGCGACTCGAAGAACCCGAGGTTGCTGAGGGACTGGTAGCTCCGGATCAGCGCGTCTTGGCGGAAGATGCCGCCCGGGATGATCGAGATGGCGTCGCGGATGCAGCCTTCGGTCGTGTAATCGTTCCCGACGATCTCGATGCGGTTCACGATCGCGGGCGATTGCTCCGTGATATTCCACTGGAGGTTCACGACGGGCTGTGAATCCTTGCCGACCGATCGATCGACGACCGGACGGATCGAGGCGTAGATATAGCCTTCGTTGCTGTACGCCGTTTTGAGCTTCTGTGTCGCGTCCTCCCACCGTTGGCGATTGAACACGTCGCTCGGCACGTTCTTGCGGCCGAGGAAGACGTGCGCCAGGCTCTGGGTGAACGTGGGGCCGCTGCGGCGGAAGGGATAGAAGAGGTAAATCTCGTCGGTCGAGAACCGCCGGTTGCCGATCACGTCGAACGAGCCGACGCGATATTGTTTGCCCTCGTTCACGGTCATGTCGATCAGCGCTTTCCCGCGGGAGCGGTCGACGATCAGCGTGTCGCGAACGATCTGGAAATCGATATAGCCTTCGCTCGCGTAATGATCCGGGATGCGCTCGGCCAGGTCCGCCGCGAAGACATCCTCGTCGAACTCGCCCTTTCGGAAGAAGAGAAAGCCCTCGGGCTTCGTCTTCATCGCGCCGACGACCTCTTTCGGCGTGAGGTGGGCATCGCCGTGAACGGCCACGCCCGAGATCGCGAGCCGGTGGCCTTCGTCGACCCGGAATGTGAGGTCGATCGAGTTGTTCTTTCCGACGGTCGTGTCGACCGTGACTCTAGCCAGATAGTAGCCGCTCGCCTCGTACAGGGAGTCGATGCGGGTCAGGGCCTTGGAGACCGAACCGGGATCGATCGGTTTGCCGCTGCTCAAGTCGATCTTATCGCGGACCGACTTGCTGCTCAACTTCTGCGTCCCGACGACCGTGAAGTTGCCGAGGACCTGGCGCTCTTTCACGATGACATTGAGCACGACCTTGTGGTTCGACGCGACCGTGCATGACACTTGCACGTCATCGAACTGGCCGGTGCCAAAGAGGGCTTTCACGCCCTCCTGCAGTTGCCGGGCGTTCAGGGGGGCGCCAGCCAGAATACCCATCGACGCCCGAATCGTCGGCTCGTCGACCCGGCTGTTGCCGGTGACGACGATCGAATCGGGCTTGGCGCAGCGCCCGCCACCCTCCTGCGCAAAGACGCGTCCACCCGCCAACAGGGCGAGCAGGACGCCTGCTATATAACGCATGGGCGAGAATATACACGGGAGCGGCCGTAAGGTCCCCTGTATTCTCAAGATTCGGTTTAGCCGCTCCCGTGCATATTCTCAGGCAGGGGCCCTGTCGGTCCCCTGCCAAAGACTTTTATTGGAAGCACGGGCCCCCTGGGGCCCGGACTGCAACTGCGCTTGCGCTCCGCGTTGCACTTGCCACCTACGCTGCACCAGCCACCCACGCTGCACCACGCACGAAAAAGGGGCCCGCCGTAGGCGTGGCCCCTTTTGAGTCCAGATTTGATTCTCTTACGCTTTCGCTGGCGTAGCGACGCGGAACTCGAGCTTGGTCCCATCGGCCGACGCATCGACCTCGATCTCGTCGCCCTTCGCGAACTCGGCCATGAGGATCTTCTCGGAGAGCGGATCCTCAATGAAGCGCTGGATCGCACGCTTCAAGGGACGGGCGCCGAAGTTCTCGTCGTAGCCGTGCTTGACGAGGAAGTCCGAGCCCGCCTGCGTGAGGCGCAGCGTGAGCTCCTCCTCTGATAGCCGCTTCTGGACATCCTTGAGCAGAATGCCGACGATCTCGGCGATGTTCTCGCGGGTCAATGGGTGGAACACGATCACGTCATCGAGCCGATTCAGGAACTCGGGGTTGAACACGTGGTTCAACTCCTCCTTGACCTTCTCGGCGATCCGATCGAACGCCGACCGCTGGTCGGCCGACGCGAAGCCCATCGACTTGCCCTTCGTGATATCCTTGGCCCCGACGTTCGAGGTCATGATCACGACCGTGTTCTTGAAGTCGATCACGCGACCATAGTTGTCGGTCAGGTGACCCTCATCGAGCACCTGCAGCAGGATATTGAACACATCGGGATGCGCCTTCTCGATCTCGTCGAGCAGCACGACGCTGTACGGCTTGCGACGCACGGCCTTCGTGAGGGTGCCCGAGTCCTCGTAGCCGACGTAGCCCGGGGGCGCGCCAATGAGGCGCGACACGGAGAATTTCTCCATGTACTCGCTCATGTCGACGCGGATCAGGGCCTGCGCGTCGGCGAAGAGGAACTTCGCCAGGGCGCGCGCCAGCTCGGTCTTTCCGACGCCGGTCGGGCCGCAGAAGATGAACGACCCGATCGGACGGTTCGGATCCTTGAGCCCTGCCCGTGACCGGCGGATCGACCGCGCCAGCGCCTTGATCGCCTCTTCCTGCGCGACCACGGAGTTGTGCAGCTCATCCTCCATGCGGAGCAGACGCGTGGTCTCGGCCTCCTGGAGGCGCGTGACCGGGATACCGGTCCAGCGGCTCACGATGAACGAGATCTCTTCCTCGCCGAGGACCGGGCGATGCGACTGGCGCCGCTTCTCCCACTCCTCCTGCTTCCGGCGGATCTCGGCCTGCAGCTCCCGCTCTTTATCGCGGAGTGCCGCGGCCTTCTCGAAGTTCTGATCGCGGACGGCCGCCTCTTTTTCGGCGATGTTCGCGTCGAGCTTGGCCTTCAGCTCGGCGACTTCCGGCGGCGGCACCTGCGCGGCCAGTCTCGCTCTGGCGCCTGCTTCATCGATCACGTCGATCGCCTTGTCTGGCAGGAAGCGATCCGTGATATAGCGCTCGGACAGCTTTGACGCCGCGACAAGAGTCGTGTCGGGGATCGTGACTCGGTGATGGTCTTCGTACTTCTTGCGCAGACCCTTCAAAATTTCGACCGTCTCTTCTACCGACGGCGGATCGACAATGACCGTCTGAAAGCGGCGCTCGAGCGCTCCGTCTTTTTCTATGTACTTCCGATATTCATTGAGCGTCGACGCACCAACGCACTGCAGCTCGCCTCTCGCGAGGGCCGGCTTCAGCATGTTGCTCGCGTCGATCGCGCCTTCGGCCGCGCCTGCCCCGACGAGCGTGTGAAGCTCATCGATGAACAGGATGATGTTTTTATTTTGCGCGATCTCGTTCATGACGGCCTTGAGCCGCTCCTCGAACTGACCGCGATACTTGGTCCCGGCGATCACCGCGGCCATGTCGAGCGACAGGACGCGATTGTCGCGCAGAGACTCAGGGCATTCTGAGTTGGCGATGAGCTGAGCAAGGCCTTCGACGATCGCCGTCTTGCCCACGCCCGGCTCGCCGATCAGAACAGGGTTGTTCTTCTTGCGCCGAGTCAGGACCTCCATGACGCGCTCGATCTCTTTCGCGCGCCCGATGGTGGGGTCCAACTGACCCTCGGCCGCGAGCTGCGTCAGGTCGCGGCAGAAGTGGTCGAGTGCCGGAGTCTTGGACTTTTTCTCGCCCTTGGGCTGAGCCGTCTGCGGCGCGCCCGCGCCCGGCTGCGCCGTCGTGGCGCCGCCCTGGGGCATCTCAGTGCCGAGGAGACGCAGGGTCTCGCTGCGCGCGGCCTCGAGGTTGACGCCGGCGTCGGTCAGGACCTGCGCGGCGATCCCCTTCTCCTCACGCACGAGACCGAGCAAGAGGTGCTCGGTGCCGACGTAGGAGTGGTTCAGCTCCCGCGCCTCGCTCATGGCGAGCTCCAGGACTTTCTTCGCGCGAGACGTGTAGGGCAGATCGGGACCGGTGGCCTGCGCCGCCTTCCCCTTCTTGACGGTCTCCTCGATCTTCTGCTGGATCTCGTCGAGGTCGACGCTCAGGTTTTGCAAGACCGCGGCGGCGACCCCTTCACCCTCGCGGATCAGGCCGAGCAGGATGTGCTCGGTCCCCACGTATTCGTGGTGCAACCGGGCCGCTTCCTCTCGCGCCATGGCGAGGACCTTCCGGACCCGTTCAGTGAAGTTGTAGCCGTTCATCGTGTTTTTACTCCCTCAACCCGACTTCTTTTGCGAGCGTTTCGCGTACGTACCGTGCGCGGGCTTGGCTCGCTTCGCTCTCCGTCAGCGCTCGTCCCTCGGCGTGAGCCAGGTGCGCCAACTGACTGAATATCAGGAGCTTGTTGAGGGTATATACACTGAGACCAGTGATCAGTTTCAGCGACACCGCGAGCCGAACACCGCTCAGAAAGTTCATCGCCTCGTCGAACGTGAGGCTCCGAGCGTAGCGCAACGTCCCGTAGGCGCGCCACACCTTGTCTTCAATAATATAACCGGCATCGCGAAGCAAGAGACGTCTCGCTTCCTCTTCACTCGCGATGACTTTCTTCACGACCTCTTGCAACTGCCCGAGCAGCTCGTCTTCGGACTTGCCCAGCGTCGTCTGGTTCGAGATCTGGAAAAAGTTGCCGACGACTTCACTGCCCTCGCCGTACAGGCCTCGGTACGTGAGGCCCATCTGCTGCAGACTCGCCAGGACTTTTGACATTTCCTTTGTCAACACGAGTCCCGGCAAGTGGATCAACACCGACGCCCGCATGCCCGTGCCGACGTTGGTCGGACACGCGGTCAGGAACCCGAACTCCGGGTGGAACGCGAACGGCACCCGGCTGCCCAGTTCCCGATCGAGCTGCTGCACGGCGGCCCAGGCGCCTTTCAGCGCGAAGCCCGAGCGCAGCGACTGCAGGCGCAGATGATCCTCTTCATTGATCATGACGCCTACATCGTCGCCGAGAAACAGCGCGGCGCCGCTGCGCACGGGGTGCTGGGCGTCGAGGCCCGCCAATTCCTTGCTGACCAGATGCCGCTCGTGGAGCAATAGGCGGTCGCTGGACGGGAGCTCGTCGACGCGAACAAGCACGCCCTCGCTCAAGGTCGGCACCTCGCGGACGGCATCGCGGATCTGCGCGAGCACGCGCAGCCGCTCGCCGTCCCTGGCGCGGCCGGTGAACGCGTAGCCGTCCACGTTGCGGGCGAGCCGAATGCGTGTGGATAACACGACATCCGAGTGCTCGCCCGACGCGTCCAGCCAACTCACCCCCCCATCGGGGAGTAGCGACAGATCAAGACCCATACTGACCTCTAAGGCATAGCCGGTGCCGAGCCATCATTCCAACACCCGGAGTCGGTCGCGGATGTCCGCGGCCAACTCGAACTGCTCGGCCTCGATCGCCCGTTTAAGCTGCAGCCGAAGCTCGCCGACCTGCGTCTGCCGTTCGAGCTCGTCCCGCCGGGGCGGCTCGTACTGGCGCCCGTTGTGTCGAGCGCTGCCATGGACACGGCGCAAGAGATCCCGTAGCGAGGTCTCGAACGCCGCGTAGCACCGCGGGCATCCCAGTCGTCCGGTCGCCCGAAAGTCGCCCAAGCTCGCGGAGCAGAAGTCGCAACGTGCCGCGTCGCGCACGACGCCCACGAGCGATGGCTGCTGATGAAGCTTCTGCAGGAGCTGGCCGATCTGCGGTGGCGCCACCGGCTCGGGCTCGACGCCGCGTTCGGCGGCGCATTTCTCGCACAAGAGAATCTTTCTGGACTCTCCGCCAATAACGGTCGTGACGGTGAGAGTCCCCTCGCGTTCCTTGCAGTTCTCGCAGAGCACTAGGTCACCCCCTCCCGGACGACGGTCGGGACCAACCGGCCGCTCTCTAAGAGTAGGACGCGGTGCGCCCGCGCCGCCAGCGACTGATTGTGCGTCACGACCACCATACCGATTTCCATATCCCGCACGAGCTCGGCGAAGAGCTCATGGAGCAACTCCGCGTTCGTGTGGTCAAGATTTCCGGATGGCTCGTCGGCCAGAATCAACGCAGGATCCGTCGCCAGCGCGCGCGCGACCGCCGTTCGCTGCTGCTCTCCGCCCGAGAGTTCCGCCGGGCGATGATGCATCCGGCCGCCTAGTCCGACGCGGGACAGAAGTTCCTCGGCCCTATTCCTCGCCTCGCGGGCCTCTATGCCAGCGATCCGCAGTGGCATCATGACGTTTTCCAACGCCGAGAAATCTACGAGCAAGTGATGGAATTGAAAAACGAATCCCACGGCCCGATTGCGCAGACCGGCGAGGGCCTCGTCGTCTTTGCCGTGAATCGGCTCGCCGGCGAGGACGACGTATCCCTTGGTCGGCGGATCCAGTGCGCCGAGGATGTGCAAGAGCGTGCTCTTGCCCGCGCCGCTCGCGCCGACGATCGCCACCATCTCACCACGATTCACTGAAAGATCGATCCCGGACAGGATCGACAGAAGGCCACCGTCCCCGCCCCGGTAACTTTTCCACAAATCGCGCGCTTCGAGGACGGCCACGGGCTACTCGTGATGAATCGCCTCGATCGGCGACAGTCTGGCCGCCTGCATCGAGGGATAGAGGGTGGCGACCGCGGCGATCATCAGGCTGGCGACGATCGTGAGCCCGATATCGAGCGGCTGGAGGTGCACGGGCATGTGATCGATAAAGTAGACCGACTCCTCGAGTTTGATCAGCTTGTACTTGTCGAGCAGCACGGCGCCCATGAGGCCGAGTATGAGGCCACCGGTGGTGCCGACGACGCCGATTACGACGCCCTGGGCGAAGAAGACGCGGCGGATCGATTTCGCGGGAAGGCCCATGGCCTTCAGAATGCCGATCTCGCGGGTCTTGTCCTTGACGACCATGGTGAGCGTCGACACGATGTTGAACGCCGCGACGATGACGACGAGCAGCAGGATCAAACTCATCGCGAGCTTCTCCAGCTTGAGCGCTTGGAAGAGCGAGCGGTTTTGCTCCTGCCAGTCGACGGCGCGGTAGGGGAAGCCGAGTGACGTCTCGATCTTTTGGCCGAGGACTCGGGCGTCCGAGCGGTTCGTTGAGGCGACTTCGATGCCGGTGACGGCGTCGCCGAGTCCCGCGAACTCTTGCGAGACGGGCAGCGACATGAACACGTACCCGTTGTCGTACTCGTACATGCCGGTTTCGAAGAGGCCCGTCACCTCGAACTTGTAGAGCTTTGGCGAGTAGCCGCCGAGTATGGCATCGAGCTTGCCGCCGGGGGGCGGCGCGATGAGGCGGATCGTGTCGCCGGGGACGACGTTCAGGCGATCGGCCAGCAGCTTGCCGACGACGACGCCGCGACCTTTGCCGTCGCTCGATGCGAAGCGGAAGTCGCCCTGGTGGTTGTAAATGTGCTCGCGGATCGAGGTCGGCTCCGACACGTGCGGGGCTTGCGGCTCGATCCCTTCGACTTGCGTGCCTTCCACGTAGTGATGGCCGCTCGAGATCAGTGCTTGCGTGAGCACGAACGGGCCGGCGGCGACTACGCCTTCCTGCGACCGAATGCGCGTCAGGATCGGGCGCCACTTTGGAATCGTGAGGTCATCGCCATACGTGAGAACACGGATGTCCGGGCTGCCGACCAGGATTTTGTCTTTTAGGTCATCCTGTAGGCCGTTCATGACGCCGACGACCATGATCAGTGCGCTGACGCCGACTATGACACCGCCTATCGCGATCACGGTGATCAGCGACAACAGGCGCGTTCCCTTACGGCTCCTGAGGTACCTCCAGGCAATTGCCAGCTCAAGGCGACTCATGTGTCGCTTCGCTCCACATGAGCGCCTTGTGAGCGATGGTCGGTGATCATCACCCACTGTCTGGCGACCGGCTGTCCGGCGACCGGCTGTCTGGCGCTAAGCCGAGCGAAGCGAAGCGAGCCTGTCATGTTTCCGGTCTCATCAACGGAAAAAGAATCACGTCCCGAATATGGTGCGTGCTTGTCAAATACATGAGCAGTCGGTCAATTCCGATCCCGCAGCCGCCGGTGGGCGGCATGCCGTACTCCATGGCCCGCAGGTAGTCCTCGTCGACGCCGACTGCCTCCTCGTCGCCGGCGGCGCGCATGGCGGCTTGGGCCTCGAGGCGTTGGCGCTGGTCGATCGGGTCGTTCAGTTCGCTAAACGCATTGGCGACCTCACGTCCGCGGGCGAAGAGCTCGAAACGCTCGGTCAGTCCGGAGTTCGGGGCGCCGCGTTTTGGTTTCGCGAGCGGCGACAGTTCCACGGGATAATCGAGGACGAACGTTGGCTCCTCGATTTTGGACTCCACGAGGGCCCCGAACAGTTCGTCCAGCAGCTTGGCGCGACTCATCGTGTCTATATCAGCAATACCCACACGCCGCGCGGTGTTCCGCAACGTCGCATGGTCCATAGACATAACGGATGCGCCGCCACCGAGCGCGGCGTCGAGGGACGGGACCCACTCGATGCGCTTGAACGGCGGACGGAGCGTGGGAACGACGTCCGCGAACGCCGGGACGGAACGCACGGCGTCGGCGGCCGCGACCAAGAGGCCCTCGACGCGAGCGGCGATCGTGCCGTAGTCAGCGTAGGCCTCGTAGAACTCGAGCATCGTGAACTCGGGGTTGTGCGTCCGGTCGATGCCTTCATTCCGAAAATCGTGCCCGATCTCGTACACCCGATCGAATCCTCCCACGATCAGCCGTTTCAAGTACAGCTCATCGGCAATGCGCAGAAAGAGCTCGGTGTCGAGCGTGTTGTGATGCGTCGTGAACGGCCGGGCGTAGGCGCCGCCATAGAGCGGCTGCAGGACCGGCGTCTCGACTTCGATATACTCGAGGCCATCGAGATATCGCCGGATCGCGCTCACCAGCCGTGCCCGCGCGCGAAACATTTCGCGCACTTCGGGATGCACGGCCAGATCGGCATAGCGCTGCCGGTACCGCTGCTCCGCGTCAGCGAACCCGGAGTGTCGGACCGCGACGCCATCGACGATTTCTTCTTTACCGTACGGCAGCGGCCGAAGAGCTTTCGCCAGCAACTCAGCCTGGTGCACCCGAATCGTGATCTCGCCGGTCTTCGTGCGAAAGAGCTCGCCGCTCACGCCAACGATATCGCTCAGGTCAAGCCACTTGAGACGGTCCCAGGCTTCATCGCCCAGGACATCACGGCGAAAATAGAGCTGGATACGCCCCGTGGAGTCAGCCAGGTGCGCGAATGCGGTCTTTCCGGCGCTCCGCCAGGACACCAAGCGTCCGGCGACGCGCACCGACTCACCATGCGCCTCGCCCGTGAGAGGCGCACCGAGTTCGAGGGCGCCGGCGGCCGTGTGCGTGCGATCGTACGAGTACGCGTACGGTGGGACGCCCGCGGCCACGAGGGCGTCGAGTTTCTCTAGTCGAACGTCGGTCACTATGCGGCGTCGCGCTTGAGATACGCTTCGATGAACGGATCGATGGCACCGTCCATGACCTTCTGCACGTCGGGAATCTTGAGCTCCGTGCGGTGATCGTTAACCATCGTATACGGCTGAAACACGTAGCTCCGAATTTGATTGCCCCAGGAGACGTCGGTCTTCGACTCATCCATCTTCGCCTTCTGCGCCGCCTGCTTCTCGGCCTCGAGCTGATAGAGGCGATTCTTCAGCATTTTCATGGCGGTCGCCTTGTTCTTGAACTGCGATCGCTCCTGCTGCGAGGCGACCACGATTCCCGAGGGAATATGCGTGAGTCGCACGGCCGATGAGGTCTTGTTCACGTGCTGTCCGCCGGCGCCCGACGCGCGGTAGACGTCCATCCTGATGTCGTCATCGCGGATCTCGATGTTGATCTCCTCGTTGACGACCGGATACACGAACACGGACGCGAAGCTCGTGTGGCGCCGAGACTGGGCGTCGAACGGCGAGATGCGGACGAGCCGATGGACGCCGGTCTCCGGGCGGAGAAATCCGTAGGCGTATTGTCCATGGATCTCGAGCACCGCGCCCTTGATCCCGGCCTCTTCGCCCTCACTCATGTCCAGAATCTCGACCGAGTACCCGCGCCGCTCGGCCCACCGCGTGTACATGCGCATGAGCATCTGGGCCCAGTCCTGGGCCTCCGTGCCGCCGGCGCCGGCCGAGATCTCGACCTGGGCGTCGCGGTAGTCGTCGGGACCGGAGAGGAGGGACCGCAGCTCGAATGCCGCCAGCTCATCGGTCAGCGCGGCGACTTCATGGTCGAGCTCCGTTCGCAGTGATTCGTCGGGGGTCTCTTCGGCGTCGAGCAGCTCAGCGAGCTCGATCGCGCTCTGGGAGCGCTGCTCCAGCCGATCGAATGGCTCGACGACCGATTTCAGGGCCTTGACCTGCTGCACCACGTCCTGCGCGCGCTCCTGGTTCGACCAGAACCCAGGTTCCGCCATGCGCGACTCTAGCTCGGCCAACGAGCTCCGCTTGACCTCGATGTCAAAGGTACCTCCGAAGCTCGGAGAGTCGATCGCTTAAATTTTCTTCCATCTAAAAAACTTAGAAGAGCTTTTTCCCGTTCGCGAGTAGCTCGTTGAGCGCGTCCTGGAAATGCGATGTGCTCTCGGCGAACTCCTTGCCGATCTGTTCGACGTACTCCTCGTAGCTCTTTTTGATCTCCTCGCGGAAGATCTGCTTGAGCGTCCCGTTCGCGAGGCCTTCTTCGCGCTTGCCCGGGTGGTACGCGAGAATGTCGGATACGAGCGCGCGCGCCAGACGCTTGGCCTTCTGATTGGGATCGTTGGCGAGGAACGGATTGATGGGCCGGCGCTCGCCCGGCGCCCCGGGCACGGTGGGCAGCGACGGCGATGTCACGGCCATCGATCCCGGATGCGGCGGTGTCGCCGGTACCGGCGGCATGACGCGCGGTGCAGCTGGGGGTGCCGCGGGACGCGGCGCCATCTGCGGCGGTGCGCCGGCTGGGCGCGGCGGAGCGCTGCCACCGGTGATGGGCTCGCGCGGCGCGGCGGGCGCGGCGGGTTTGGCCGCGGGAGGCGCGGCCGGACGAGCCGCGGGAGCAGCGGGAGGCGCGCCCGGAATCCGCATAGCGGTCGTTGCCTGCAACGATGGCGCGGCCGGCGCGGGAGCTGCCGGAGCAGCGGGGGCGGCGGGACGCTGCGGAGGCATGGTGACGGCCGGACGCGGCGCGGTCGCGGAGCCTCCGATTTGCGGAGCCGCCGGTGCCGCCGCGGCGGGAGCTACCGGACGCGGAGCCGCGGGACCAGCGACGGCCGGCGCCGAACGCGCGGGAGTCGGCCGCAGGGACGGCGGCGGCGGTGGCGGCACGGCGGCCGGTCCGGACGGGCGCGGCGCCGGAGCTGGAGCGGCGGGCCGTGGTGCGGCGGGTGGTACTGGTGCGGGGCGGACGACGGTCGCCGTCCCACCGATCACGGGGGCGCCTTTCGGTGTCGGAGAGATCGGCGCCACGGGTCGCGGCGCTGGCGCGGCGGGTCGAGGTGCCGGCGCGGCTGGCGCCGGAGCTGGAGCAGCCGGGCGCGGAGTAGCGGCACGCGGCGCCGCGGCAATGGGCGCGGGCGCTGGCCGTTGAGGAGCACCGTTTGAGGACGCCGACTCGGCGACGATGCTGATGACACCGCCGCACACGGAGCAGCGCGCGCGAATACCGGCCGGCGGAACCTTGGCCGGATCCACGCGGAACATGGACCGGCACTCCGGGCACGTCACGTTCATTCTTTGTCTCCGACGCTGACGCGGCGTGGCACGACGACGGGTGGTTCGGCGACACCGTCCTGGCGTCGGTCGACCGTATAGAGAGATCCATCGAGCGTCTTGGCGTAACTCTTCATCTCGGTGGCGAGCTCGCTCATCTGGGCGGCATGGACGAACCGCCGCCGTTCATTGGTGACGACACCGATCGAGACCGTCATGAGAGGCACGCGGTGCAGCTGCCCTCTTCGATCTTTGCCGAAAAAGTATCCCGCTCTCCGGTCTTGCTCCGAATACTGATAGGGCACGAGCGCATCGAACACCGACACGACCTCGCCGCAGGTGTCGGCGACAGACAGCACGGGCACGTTGAAGATGAAGTCGTCCCCGCCGATGTGTCCAACGAATCCCTGCTCGCCGCAGATGCCTTTGACCACATCGTGGAGGATCTTGGCCAGGATCCGAATGACGCGATCGCCGTCGTTGTAGCTGTACCGATCGTTGAACTCTTTGAAGTGATCGAGGTCCGCGTAGCAGACCCCGAACACTTCGTCGATCGCGAGGCGGCGCGTGATGTCGGCCTCGATCTCGTGCGTCCCGGGCAGGCGTGTCGACGGGTGCACGAACGTGTCGCGATCCGAGCGGCGGAGCAGCACGGCCAGGCGCACGGCCGCTTCATCGTTCGAGAGCGACAGGCGGAGGACCTCGTCGGCGCCGGCGTCGAATCCGAGCCGGCAGGCGGCGTCCGAGTCCGCGACGATCATGACGGCCGGGATAATCCCGGTGAACGAGTCGCGTTTGAGTCTCTGGCAGGCGGTACACGTCTGTTCCTGATCGGCCCGGCCGTCGAACACCACGACCCGCGGGCGGCCGCGCAGGCAGACCGCCATGAGTTCATCCGCTCCGCTGACCATCAACGGCGTGAGCCCCACCCCCGCCAACCAGTCCCGCACGACATCTGGCGGCGTCGCGCCGTTCGGCGAGAAGACGATGGCAATCGTTGGGGGTTGGGAAGGAGTCATGCTCACCAAGGACCGCTCAGCTATCGATTGGCAACTAAACGCGCTACGCGCATTCAGTTGCCGCTCACCTCTTCAGAACGTTACTGCTTCATCAATTAGCATAATTGGGATATCGTCCCGGACCGGGTATTTGAGCCGGTCGGAGTGACAAACGAGCACGCCTTCTTGCTCGCGATATTCGAGCTCGCCCTTGCATTTCGGGCACACCAGAATGGCCAGCAGCGTCTGAGGAAGGCTCATGAGGTCACCGTGAGTCCGAAGCGGCGAAGCGAGTCGGCATCGCGACGCCAGTTGGGGAGCACTTTCACGTGCAGGTCGAGAAAGACATCGGAGCCGACGAGTCGCTCGATCTTTTCGCGCGCGGATTTGCCGATTTCGCGAATACGCGCGCCTTTGTGGCCGATCAGGATTCCCTTCTGGCTATCGCGCTCGACGAATATCGTCGCGCGAATGTACACTGGGCGGCGCTCTTCGCGGAACTCCTCGACCTCGGCCGCCACGCTGTAAGGTACTTCGTTGTGGAGCTGCTCGAGAGCGGTTTCGCGAATGAGCTCGCTGACGAAAAAGCGCATCGACTGCGTGCTGATTTCGTCCTCTGGGTAGAGGAACGGGCTCTCTGGCAGGCGCTTCTCGATCTCAGCAATAAGACCATCGACTCCGCGGCCATCGGCGGCTGAGACGAAGAACGCGTCGGGATACGTGGCTTTCAGCTCATCCAGTTTGGGGCGCTTCAGCATATCGATCTTGTTGAACACGACCAACGGCGGCGCCTTGGTCTTCGCCGGCAATTCGACAGGCTCTCCTTCGGTCGCGTCTACCAGGTACACGACGACATCGGCGTCCTTCAACGCATGGATCGCCGCGGCTCGCATCGCGCGCTGGAGCTCATACGCTGGCTCGAGCAGACCCGGCGTGTCCACGAAAACGATTTGCGTCTCGCCCTCGGTGCGAATGCCAATGACTGACGCTCGCGTCGACTGCGGCTTGGGCGACGTGATGCTCAGCTTCTGCCCAATGACGCGATTGAGCAGCGTGGACTTGCCCACGTTAGGAACGCCAACCACGGCGACGATACCGGCCCGCGTCATGTGCCCCAAAGTAAACGCCCCCGACCGCGTAAGCGGACGGGGGCGTGGGTGGTGCTAGGAAATGCCGGCGACGGCCTACTCTCCCGCGGTCTCTCGACCGGAGTACCATCGGCGCTGTAGGGCTTAACGATCGTGTTCGGGATGGGAACGAGTGTGGCCCCTACGCTCTGGTCGCCAGCGAATCTATTGGAACAACGATTCGCAAGTAGTGATCGTGAATTCTGAATCGCAACGCACTTAAGTAGATCGTGCAGTGCTCTGCGAGTTTTGGATTGAAAACTCTTTGGGAGTAGTCAAGCCGCACGGGCGATTAGGATCGGTTGGCTCGAAAGGCTTTACAGCCATTCCACCTCCGACCTATCGACGTGATGGTCTCTCACGGCCCTTCAGGGAGCTCAAGGCTCCAGGGAAGGTTCATCTCGGGGGGAGCTTCCCACTTAGATGCATTCAGCGGTTATCTCCGCCTGCCATCGCTACCCGGCGTTGCACCTGGCGGTACAGCCGGGACACGAGCGGGCAGTCCGACCCGGTCCTCTCGTACTAGGGTCCGCGCCCCTCAACCTTCCAACGCCCACAGCGGATACAGACCGAACTGTCTCACGACGTTCTGAACCCAGCTCATGTACCACTTTAACCGGCGAACAGCCGGACCCTTGGGACCTTCTCCAGCCCCAGGATGTGATAAGCCGACATCGAGGTGCCAAACCGCGCCGTCGATGTGAACTCTCGGGCGCGATAAGCCTGTTATCCCCAGCGTACCTTTTATCCG
>DASRDS010000117.1:0-9848 GCA_035652495.1 Gemmatimonadaceae bacterium | reverse complement strand
CCTCGGCGCCGAGACTGCGATCGCTGCCGCCACGAGGACGGCGGCAAGTCTAGATAAGGTGGAACGCGGTCTGACGGCCGTCCAGGAACAGCGGCCCATCCTCGGTAAAGGCGGCGTCCTGCTCCGTCGCGAAGGTCACTTCCTGGCCGTCCCATTCGGGCACGGCCTGCGTTACGCTCAACTCGACCGTAAAGACGGTGTCGTAGTTCATCACAACGTCGCCGCGTCCCGGGCATATGGTCTGCTCCCACGGCAGCCCCATCAGCGGGCCGGGCTCGTGCAAGTAGTGGCTGAGCGAGTGCGAGTAGATCTTCGGCTTCGGTATGCCCTCCTCGTTCGCGCGCCGCAGCGCGCGAGTGAGGATCTCGTTCCCGCTCAGCCCGGCCTCCCACGTGTCGACGAAGACATCCTGCAGCCGATTGCTCTGAACCATGGCATCGCGGAAGCTCTGGGGAGCGTCGCTCTCACCTGGGCGCAGGACGTACGCGACCTCCTGGTGGTCGGTCAGGAGGCGAAGGTACTTCAAGCCGACGTCGCAGCGGATCAGGTCGCCGGCGCGGATGACGTCGTCATCGCCGAAGCGCGCACGGTTCTCCGGGCCTCGCAGCCGAAACATGAACGCGGGGAAGGACACTTCTAGGCCGAGGTCGGCCGCTCCCTGCCAATAGGCCCATCGCAGGTCTTCGCATGTGGTCACGCCAGGCGTCACGACTTCGCGCGAGAAGCACCTCGCGATGATGCGATGCGAGACTGCACAGGCTTGGTGGTAGAGCTCGATCTCTTCCGGGAGCCGCGTCTCGAGCCAACGGACGCACATCGGCTCTGCGGGCTCGAGCCGCGCGGAGAGCTCTGGACCGAGCGCGTCGATTAGCCGCTCCTTCAGCGTCGCCGTGAGACCGTCTGCGGCCCAGATGACCTCTGACTGATCGATGCCGATGCGCGTCGGGTTGCGCTCCTCGACGATCGTCCGCAGGGTGGACCACTGACTGTTCGCGCGCTGAGACTCCTTGTCCGCACCGGTGTCGACGGCGTCGAGGCTCCAGACCGGCGTCATCAAGCCCTGCATGTCGGTCAAGGAGATGTTGAGTCGCTCGATACCGCGCTCCGGGCCCGCATCGTGGAACACGACGATTTGCAGGATCGGCGCCCAGCACTCCCAAGGAATGATCGTGTCGAAGACCGGATCGTGATTGTCCTCATTGCAGACGACGATCCACATGTCGAACCCGGCCTCGCGCATGATCCGGGGCAGCAGCCGTTCAAACCGTTCGTGTAGCAGGCCGTTGACGATGCGCGCCTGCTCCCGGACGCCGACGACCACGGGGCCTTCGTAGGTTGTTCTCATAGGGGACCTCCAGTCAGCACGGCAGGGAACGAGCCCGACTCCGATTGCACTGCGGTGCTCGACCGACTCTCGGCCAGTGCCTCGGTCATATGCCGCCGAAGCCGTCGAAGTCGACATCGAGCAGGCGACAGACTTCGCGCAGGGCCGCGGTGTGGTCGCCGGGAACGGCGTGCACGTGATTTGAGCCATATCGGCCCAAGAACTCGTTCACGGTTGTGTCGAGGCGCGCGAACGCATGCGGCCAGACGTATGTCGAGGCGTGCATGAGCCGTTCCTTCGTTTCTGCGTCGTACGCCTCGAGACGCCCCCGCAGGACGTGCATCCGATAGCGGTGGCTGAGACGTGTTAGCCGCGCGAAGGTGAACTCGCCCGGCGCGGCGACGTGATGAACCGAGGCACCGCCGGCCGGAAAGTAGAAATCAGCCGGGTAGAGGTTGACCCCCCGCATGTTCTCGGCCGGATCGTCGCTGCGTGCGGCGAACCAGGTCGCGTGCTGGCCCGAGTTGCAGAGGTCCCAAACGTCGAGGTCCGCGTGGTAATGCCGCACGTCGGCGAACAGCACCGGCGTCCCCGAAAGCGATTTGAGGAGCTGCATCGTCAGTGCGCCGTCCATGTCGGCCTCCGTCGAGCAAACAACCGGCTCCTTGGGGCCCTCCCAGTCGTAGGGATCGTTCAGAAACGCTTCTGTGACGTCCATCGTCGCGAAGTTGGTCGTAAGCTCGGGCTGCGCCTTGATGCCACAGAAGTCGAGGTTCCACTCGTCGATCAGTTCGCGCATCACGTGATACGACCGGATCTGCCGCTCGAGTAGAGCCGGCGTCAGCCGGCCTTCGTCGTAGTGAACACCTGCGGCGTGCTGCTCCAGCCATTCGCGGCCCAACCGCACGCGCGCCGGATCGACCTCCTCGGCGCGACGAACGAGTTCCCACTGGTCGATCTCCTCGACGTCGACCCCAAACTGGTCGATCCAGCGGTCGGAGTTCGAAACTGCCGTATACATGCCCATCGATCGACCACCCACTCGCCCGAAAGTCGAACCCCGAAGGTCCTCGACAGCGGCTCCGGCGCGAATGTGCATCTCGATGTGCGCCCAGACGACCGGATCCTCGATATCGCCCCACGCGCGTCCGTACGAGCGTCCGATCTGATCCAGCGCACCCGCGGCAGCAAGCATGCCGACCATCCCCGGATGGCCCGCATCCAGATTCGAGAACAGCAGGAGCGGTCCCGGCAGCTCGCGAGCTGCACGCATCGTGAAGTGCGGGAAAGCCCAAACAGGGACGTTGATGATCGTCAGAGCAGGACGCGCATCGGCGATCCGCCGCGCTTCGCGTACCGCCAGCTCATTCGTCCAGACTATGTGCTCGCCCTCGACGACGTGATGCCCGGCGTGCTCGATCGCCGCGGCGATGCGCCCGGCGACAGCGGCGGCGGACCGTTCGACATCGCGGTGCACGTCCGCGCGTCCGTCGGAGACCGTAAGCAAGCCGACGTTGGCCATCAGGCGCCTCTCCGCTCCTCGGGTGCAGACGCTCGCATGCCGCACGATTCACGAATACGAAGGTCGAACGGCAACACGACGCGAACCGGATCGTTTCGGCGGCGCTCCACCCGCTCGAGCAGCAACGTGATCGCAGACTCAGCCATCTGGCGCACGGGTTGCGCGATCACCGTCAAGGGAGGGTCGACCAGTGCCGCCCAGGGCGGATCGTCGATGGCGACGAGCGCGACGTCGGCAGGCACGCGCAACTCGGCAGCGCGGATTGCCCGCAACGTTCCGATCGCCATCAGGTTGTTCGCGACCACGATCGCAGTCGGTCGCTCAGAGACGCGCAGGACCGTGGCGACCTCGCGCTCGGCAACATCCGCGCGGAAGCCACCGTTGAACGTGAACGGCGTTCGGCGTGCGGCGCGCATCGCGGCGAGATAGCCATCCTGTCGCTCGGCACCGGTACCGACGTCGTTGCGGCCGCCCACGTAGGCGATGCGGGTGTGGCCAAGCCAGATCAGGTGCTCCGTCGCGCGGCGAGCCGCGTCGCTGTTGTCGGTGCTCACCGCGTCAACGCGGTCGTCGTCGACGAGTCGATCGAATGCGACGACGGGAATGCCGAGGTCGAAAAGGAGGTCAAGTCCTATGCCGGATCGGTCGGCCGACGCGACGATCACGCCGAGAACGCGTTCGTCCGCGAGCACCTGAAGATACGCGTGCTGCTTCGTCCGCGTCTCATCGGTGTTGCAGAGCAGCAACCGGTAGCCACGCTGGAATGCCGCATCCTCGACGACACGGACAGCCTCGCTGAAGTGCGGGTTCTCGATATCCGGCACGACGACGCCGATCGTCTCGGCCTGCTGACGACGCAGATTCCGCGCCAGCCGGTTCGGGCGGTAATCGATCTGCTCGACCGCCGCGAGCACACGTCGGCGGTGATCGTCACGAACCTTCGTCGATCCGTTAAGCACGCGCGACACCGTCGCCGGCGAGACGCGAGCGAGTTCTGCGACCTGCTGAATCGTGGGTGCTCCCGATGAAGTCGTTTTCATAACGTACGACCGCCCGCCTAAACGCGCGAAACAGCTTGGAAAGCCGATTTGCTGGAACCTTGACAACCTTGCCAGGAACGCGGTAGAACCGCATATCGCTCCTATGCAATCGATTTCTACACCTTGGCACGAAGGGGGGCAAGCGCACAAGGGACTTCGGATCGGAGCGGGGCCGCGAGGACAGCAGACGTGCTCGACGTGCCGCCTCGCGCCACTTGAACGGAAGGAGGAGGATCGCGAATGAAGAGGATCAGATTCATGTCCGGAGCTGTGGTCGCTTCGGCATGCATCGTTATCGCAGCGAGCTTCGCGCTCAACGCCGCGAGCGCGCCATCCGACCACGACGGGGGCACCGTGACCGTCGACATGAACTCGCCCCCGAACTCCCTCGACCCCTCGATCGGCTACACGGTGCAGGCATCCGAAGCGGATTGGATCGTCTACACCCCGCTGCTCACCTACGCGCACAAGAACGGGACTGCGGGAACCCAGCTGATCCCGGGCGTCGCCACGGCGCTCCCGGTCGTCACGGACGGCGGACGCACGTACACGTTGACACTGCGCAAAGGGCTCAAGTACTCGAACGGCGCACCGGTCGTCGCGTCCGACGTCAAGTTCGCGATCCAGCGCGCTCTCCATCTGAACTGGGGCGCAGGCGCATTCCTTCAGCCGATCGTGGGCGCCACCGCCTACCAGTCCGGCAAGGCGTCCAGCGTCACGGGGATCACCGCGAACGACACCACCGGGAAAATCACCTTCCACTTGACCAATCCCGTCGGAGCCTTCGCAAATGTTCTCGCGTTCCCCGCGACGGCTCCGATCCCATCGAATACGCCGATGTCGACGCAGGTGACGAACCTACCGCCGGGCGTCGGCGCCTACGTGATCAAGAACGTCGTCCCGAACGTCTCGTTCCAGCTGGTGAAGAATCCAGCGTTCGCCGCTATGCGCCTTCCGGGGATTCCGGTTGGCCACCTCGACCAGATCAACGTGAACATCGTCTCGAACAACCTGAGCGAGGCTGAAGCGGTCCTGAACAACCAGGCCGATGCCTTTGACGTCGCAGACCCCCTGCCCGCGACACTCCTCGGACAAATTCAGAGCAAGGCATCCGATCGGTTCGCCCGCGAGACCGTGTCCTCGATCTCGTTCTTCTTCCTCAACCAGCGGTATCCGCCGTTCAACAACATCCTGGCGCGGAAGGCCGCCGGGTACGCGGTGGACCGAGGCGCACTCGCACGTCTCTCCGGTGGGGTGACCGTCCCGAACTGCCACTTCCTGCCGGTAGGGATCGCCGGGCACACGAACGCACCGTGCGCCTTTCCGTCGCAGAACGTCGCAAAGGCGAAGGCGCTGCTCAGGCAGGCGCATCTCGTGGGTTCGCCGATCACGGTCTACGGCATGAACAAGAGCCCGCAGAAGGAGCAGATGCAGTACTACGCGAACCAGCTCCAGACCGTCGGCTTCAAGGTCTCCCTCAAGCTCCTCAACCCGGCGATCTATTGGTCGACGATCGGAAACGCGAAGACGAAGCCGAGCACCGGCTACGCCGGCCAGTTCCTCGACTTCCCGAACCCGTCGGACTTCTTCATCCTGCTGGACGCGGCCAGCATCCACGCCGTCAACAGCAACAACTTCGGCAACGTGGACAACCCGCACATTCAGGCGATGTTGAAGAAGCTCGAGGTCGTCCCGGCGACGAAGGTGCAGACCGTCGCGAGGCAATGGGCTGCTCTCGACGCCTATCAGGCGAAAAACGCGCTCGAGATCACCTGGGGCTCGGGAACGCTCGTAAAATTCCTTTCGAATCGGATTGACTTCAAGTCAGCAGTCTTCCACCCATGCATCTTCGACGATTGGTCGACCTGGGAGCTGACCAGCTAGACGTCCGCGCGCCGGCGAGCTCGATCGAATGACTGAGGAGGTCAGCCCGCTCGACGCTCAGGAGCTCCTTCCCTCACACGGGACCCCGGGGAAGGAGCTCCTGCCACCCACAGAAGCCGCGCCGGCCCGGCTCGCGCTACGCAGGATTCGTCGCGACAGGATCGCAGTCGCGTTCGCCGGACTATTTCTCGCGATCGTCGCGCTCTGCCTCGCGGCGCCGCTCTACGCACGGCACGTGGCGCACACAGGCCCGAACGAGAACCACGTAACCGAGACGATCCGCATCGACGGCCGAACACACGACGTCGTCTCGCTGCTCGGCATCCCGATCGGACCCACGTGGCGCGCGCACTTCCTGCTGGGCGCCGACTTCAACGGCCGCGACGAGGCCGTGCGTCTCCTGTACGGAGGACGCAACTCACTCGTGATTGGTTTCGCCGCAACGGCGATCACGATGCTGATCGCCGTGCTTATTGCGTTGGTCGGCGGCTACTACCGCAACTGGGTCGACGCCGTTCTAGCGCGGCTCCTCGACCTGATCTGGGCTTACCCAGCGGTGCTCCTGGGCGTCGCGATCGGCGCGTCGCTCACCTTGGGCGGCATCTCGGTCGGGCCGGTGTCGATCAAGGGCAACTCGCTCTACATCCCCGCAATGATCATCGGCTTCGTCAACATCCCATACGTCGCGAAGCCGATCCGGGGGCAGGTGATTGCCCTCCGCGAGAAGGAGTTCGTCGACGCAGCCCGCACACTCGACGCAGGCTCTTGGCGGATCATGTTCTCCGAGATCCTGCCCAACCTCAGCTCGACGATCCTCGTGCTGATCCCGTTGATGATCGCGAACTCGATCCTGCTCGAGGCAGCGCTCTCGTTCCTTGGCGCCGGCGTACAACCCCCGAATGCGTCCTGGGGCACGATGATCAGCGACGGTGTACAGCTCATAACAAGCTCGCCGCACCTCGTCCTGGTCCCCGGGCTGACGCTGATCCTCACCGTGTTCAGCATCAACGTATTCGGTGAAGGACTGCGCGAGGTTCTTGATCCGCGCGGCAGCACCCGGAAGACCTGATGGCGCGCTTTGTCGTCCGCCGCACGCTTCAGGCCGTCGTCGTCCTGTTTCTCGTCTCGGTCTTCACATTCCTGATCTTCCAGGTCATCCCGAACGGCAATCCGGCGTTCCGCCTCGCGGGACGAACGGCGACGCCCGAGCAGATCAGGGCGATCTCTCGTGCGTGGGGCTTCGACAGGCCGATCTACGTCCAATACCTGACCACGATGAAGAAGGTCTTCACTGGTTCGGTCGTCTCCTACAGCCAGCAGGTCAACGTCCTCAACTCGATCGAGCGTGGTCTACCGGCCACCATCTCACTCGCCGTCGGAGCAAGCGTCATTTGGCTCGCGTGGGCAATCGTCCTCGGCCTGCTGAGCGCGCGACGACCGGGCAGCATGACCGACCGCATGCTCGGGCTGCTCTCACTGACGGCCATCTCGACACCGGTATTCGTAATCGGCGCCGTGCTCTTGTATTTCCTGGCCTACAAAGTCTCGATCTTCCCGAACGGCGGCTACATACCCCTCACGAAGAACCCGTGGCAATGGTTCGCGCACATGATCTTGCCCTGGTTCAGCCTCTCCCTGGGCTTTGTCGGCTTCTACTCCCGCGTGCTGCGTTCGAACATGCTCGACACGATGAACGAGGACTACGTTCGCATGGCGCGCGCCAAAGGACTGTCCGGATCGCGGGTCCTGCTCGCGCATGTCCTGCGAACCTCCCTGATCCCGATCGTGTCGCTGTGGGGGCTCGACTTCGCCGGCGTGGTCGGCGGCGGCGCGATCTTGATCGAGACGATTTTCAACCTGCAAGGTGTCGGGCAATACGCTGCGCAGTCGGTACAGACGCTCGACGTGCCGCCGATCCTGGTCATCGTCATGTTCACTGCCTTCATCGTGGTGGTCGTTGCCGCCGCGGTCGACATTCTCTACGCCTTCCTCGATCCGCGGATCCAACTGAACGCATGACCCAGCACCTGCTCGACGTCCGCGGGCTCAAGGTGTCGTTCGCGACCGATGAAGGCGTCGTACGTGCAGTCGACGACGTCACGTTCTTCGTCGACCCGGGTGAGGTCCTGTGCGTGGTTGGGGAATCGGGGTGTGGAAAGTCAGTCATGGGCATGACACTCATGGGGCTTACCCGCGCCGACAACGCGACCTTCGAGGGAACTGCGCACTTCAACGGCACCGAGCTCATCCATGCCCCGGAGGCGACCCTGCGCCGCATTCGTGGCAGCGGCATCGCCCTGATCCTTCAGGACCCGATGGCGGCGCTCAATCCCGTCTACCGAATCGGTGACCAGATCGCCGAGCAGATCCGCGCGCACGAGCGCGTGTCCGCAAAAGCCGCACACGATCGTGCAGTCGAGCTGATGACTCGCGTGGGTATTCCGCGCCCGGCGGAACGATCGCACGCGTTCCCACACGAATTCTCAGGCGGCATGAGGCAGCGGGTAATTATCGCGATGGCGCTCTCCTGCTCGCCACAGCTGCTTATCGCAGACGAACCCACCACCGCGCTCGATGTGACGATCCAGGCGCAGATCCTCGCCGACCTGACGAACCTTTGCAGGGAGTCGGACGTGGCGCTGGTCCTGGTTACCCATGACTTCGGTGTCGTCGCCGAGATGGCGGATCGGATCGCAGTGATGTACGGGGGAAGAATCGTCGAGGAAGCCACCGTGCGGGAGCTGTTCGAAGATCCGCAGCATCCCTACACCTGGGGGTTGCTCGGCTGCGTGCCCCGCCTCGATAGGCCGCGAGCACGGCGTATCCCGACGATTACCGGCTCTGCTCCCTCGCTCGCTCATCCCCCGTCAGGCTGCCACTTGGCGCCCCGCTGCCCGCATTGCTTCGACCAGTGCGTCGATGTCCCGCCGCTCGTCCCCCGTATTCCCGGCCGGCCGGCCCACCGCGACCGCTGTTGGCTCGACGTCGCGACCAAACGCGGACGGCGCATGGTCGACGGCGCAATCGGCCTTTCGCCGCTGTCGGCGGGGCACGGTTGATCGTGCCCGACGAGCCGCTTCTCGAGGTCGACCATCTCTCGCTCCACTTTCCTGTCAGGAAAGGAGTGGTCACCAACCGGGTGGTCGCGTACGTGCGGGCCGTGGACGACGTCTCGTTCACGCTCGCGCGCCACGAGACGATCGGTCTTGTCGGCGAGTCGGGGTGCGGGAAATCAACGCTCGCGCGTTGCCTGCTCCGGCTGCTGACGCCCACGAGCGGCAAGATCGTTTTCGAGGGACGCGAGCTCAGCACGGTGCGCCGGGCAGATCAACGCGCGACACGGCGCGGCATCCAGATGGTGTTCCAAGACCCCCACGCCTCGCTCAACCCCCGCAAGCGCGTCGGCCGCATCGTGGCCGCCGGGCTGCGCTTGCGGGGTGATGTCGAACGGGGTGAAATCGAACGCGAGGTTCGCGACCTCTTCGCACACGTCGGGCTGAATCCTGAGCACATCCGCCGCTTCCCGCATCAGTTCTCGGGCGGCCAACGTCAACGCATCGGACTCGCGCGCGCGCTCGCTGTGCGGCCGAGCCTGCTCGTGCTCGACGAGCCGGTCTCGGCCCTCGACGTCTCTGTGCAGGGTCAGATCATCAACCTTCTCAGCGACTTGAAGGACGAGTTGGGCCTCGCCTTCATCTTCGTGGCGCACGACCTCGCGGTTGTCCGCCACGTCTCGGACCGCGTGGCCGTCATGTACCTCGGCAAGCTCGTCGAGCTTTCGCCAGCCGAGGAGCTCTACGCGAAGCCAATCCACCCCTACACCGCGGGACTCCTCTCAGCGATCCCGATCCCAGACCTCGGCGCGCGGAATCGCGAGCGGACCATCGTGCGCGGCGAGCCGCCGAACCCAATCAATCCACCGTCCGGCTGTCGCTTCCGCACCCGCTGCGCCTACGCCACCGAGATCTGCCGCGACGTCGAGCCACCGCTCACGGAGTACGCGGGCGGACATCTCGCCGCCTGCCACCATCCGCTGAACATCGACGCGCGCGAGGTGCTGACCGCCACGCGCTCGTCA
>DASRDS010000116.1:0-11895 GCA_035652495.1 Gemmatimonadaceae bacterium | reverse complement strand
CGGCACTGCTGCATCTTGATGAAATACTGCCCCAGGTCACCGGCCAGCGTATCCTCGGTCGCGGCGCGCACCGTCCAGTTCGTCGTGCTGTCCGCCACGAACGTGAGCGCGGCTTGCTGGGGGAAGTAGTACGTATCGTAGGCGATGAGCTTCTTCTTCGAGTCCACGAGCTCGAGGGACGGACGCAAAAAGGGGTTCGAGTCCGTCGTGCCCATCGTGATCAGGTATCCGGTGCCCGACTGCAGCGCCACGTTGAACGAGTTCGCGAACGTCGTCTCAGCCGAATAAAGATCCACGGTGCGGCAGCCGTTGGCGGCGTCGAAGATGAACGAGAGGCTGTCCCCGGCTTTGAGCGCGCCCCTCTGGCACACGGTGTCCGTGGCCGGAGGGGCGAAGGTTGTCGTGGTGCCGAGACAACCGGAGGTGGCGGCGACGGCGACCGCGACGGCGGCCGCGGCGGCGACAACCAAAAACCGTGAGGCGATAGCCGAAGACATAGCCGAATACATACCCGAAGACATGGCCCTCAACGTAAATCGATGCGCCCGATTCGGCTCGTGCCGCTCAAGGCCAGCCAGAGGCGGCCGCGGGTCGAATCCGTTTCCATATTTCGGACAATAGCGCCTTTGGTGGGGATGTCGACCGTCGAGGACTGGGCGGTCTTGGGGTCGAATACGACGATCCGGTTCGCCCCCGACTCGTCGTAGTAGATCTTGCCGTCGGAGCCGATCGCGATCCCATAGGGGCCCGTGCCCTTTCCGTCGGGCGATTGCCAGTCTTTCACCTGGCCGGTCTTCGGGTCCAACATGCCGAGTTTGCCCTGTGCATAGTCGGTGTACCAGACCTGGCCGCTGCCGTCGACCACGATCCGACGTGGGCGAGCAGCGGTCTCCGGTAGCGGATACAGGTTCATCTCGCCAGACCATGGACTCACACGTCCCAGCTGGTTTGTGCCGAAGAGCGCGATCCACAGGTGGCCATCGGGCGCCTCGGCGATGCCGTAGGGCAACGCTTTCTTTACCGGGACCGGATAGATCGTCGCTTTGCCGGTGGACGGGTCCAAGACGCCGTAGAGATCGGCTTGTTGGACCGTGAACCAGACTTTTCCGTTCACGACGATGAGCGTGTGCGGGTCGTCGGCTTCTTTCGGCAGCACGTATTCCTGAATCTTTCCCGTCGCCGGGTCGAGTCGGCCGATCTTGCCGACACGGTTCGCGGTGTACCACACGCTGCCATCCGAGGCGACCGTGATCCCGTGTGGACCGGAGCTCGGCGTCGGGCAGGGATAGTCCGTGATTTTGCCGGTCGCGGGGTCTAGTCGACCGATATAGCCGTTCATCTGGTCGGTGTACCAGACAATGCCATCTTTGCCCACGGCTGGATCGTGTGGGAAGGCGCCAGACCGCGGGATCTGGTATTCGACGATACCGGGTGCCGTGACAGCGACGATGGCTAATGCGAGTGTTGTGCGCATTAATTCCTCGGCATCGATTGCGATCCTCCAGAGGAGCAATTCACCACTCAATTCCTGGGAAGCGTGATCGTGGTCATACCGTCGTGATCCTCTACTGTACCCCCGATCGCGGCAATCAGCCGGCGAGCGAGCGCGGTATCGGCTCCCGTTCCCTCGGCCCCGCCAGGATGCTTGACGTCGATCTTCACAACGTTACCCGATGGCTCGGCCGAGATCGAGACGCGACTACCGGGCGGTAAGCCGCGCACGCGTTCGCTGAGCAAGAGCCTGCAGGCCTCCTGCAGCTTCGCGCGGTCGGCCGTCACGCGCGGCAACGCAGGCGCCAGGTCAGCCGTGACCTCGACGCCGGACTCCTGCCCCTGAGCGTTGAGCCCCGGCAGCAATGACGTGATGAGGTCTCCCGTGCGCACAGCGTCCCTACGGAGCGCCACCCGCCCGGCGTCGATGTCGACGATCTCGCGCACGCGGCGGAGACGCAGGTCGGCCTGCTCGACCGCGGCGCGCGCCGCGCCGAGCATCTCTTCCTGATTCTCGTTCAGGTCCCCGAACTTGTTGTCGAGGAGGATGTGCAGTGGCAGCCGCGCTTCATCCAGCTGCTTCATGGCGTCAGCCGTGGCATCCGACAAGAGCTTCATGTACTCGCGAACGCGCTCATCTGACTCGACCCGTCTCTCCATCCTGTCGAGCTCGACCCGTGGGACCCCGGCCGGCGCCCCCTCCACCGCCTTCTTCACGCCGTGATGACCAGCACATGTGGTGCCTGCCGCCCGTATTCGCCCGAATAAGCGAGCCCCGCGGGCGACAGGAAGAGGCGGGCCGCGACG
Organism: Gemmatimonadaceae bacterium; assembly: GCA_035652495.1. Taxonomy (GTDB): domain Bacteria; phylum Gemmatimonadota; class Gemmatimonadetes; order Gemmatimonadales; family Gemmatimonadaceae; genus DASRDS01. Next base: position 9,597 of record DASRDS010000116.1, on the reverse strand, counting down.
CGCATCAGTCGGGCTCTTCGTCGACGCTGGTGGCGACCAGCACGTCGAGACCGAGCTTGTTCTTCACGAGCTCCGAGACGACGGAGCCCTTGAACGGGTGTTGCCACCACGGGCGGCGGCTCTGCCCCGTGAGAATGAGCGTCACGCCCTTTTCGCTCGCGAACTTAAGCAGGGTGCTCGCGATGTCCGTCCCCGTGAGCTTCACGACCTCGGCGCCCATGGCCTGCGCCCGTTGAATGTTGTCGACGAGCCGGCGCTGCACCGTGGCGTCGATCCGGTCGGCGGCTTCGTCCGGGGTCTGAACGTACACGCAGTACCAGTCCGTATTCAGGCGGCCCGCGATGCGGCTCGCTTTGCGCAGCAGCACCGCCGATTGCGGCGGGTCGCTCGAGAGCGCCACGAGAACGCGATCGACGGTGCGTTCTTTCGTGATCTCGCCACCTTCTCTTCGAACAATCTGCTCTCTCGTCCGGTCCACGGAGCTGGCCACTTCTCTGAGCGCGAGCTCCCGGAGCGTCGTCAGGTTCTCTTCCGTGAAGAAGTTCGCCAGCGCCGCCGGCACCTTCTCCTTGGGATAAATCTTCCCTTCCTGCAGCCGCTGCCTCAGGTCCTCGGCCGAGATATCGAGGTTCACGACTTGGTCCGCGGTCGCGATGATCCAATCCGGGATCGTTTCTCGCACGGTGACGCCGAGCGTCTCGGCGACGACATCGTTCAGGGATTCGAGGTGCTGGACGTTGACCGCCGAGATAACGTTGACGCCTTCGTCGAGCAGGCTCATGACGTCTTGCCAGCGTTTGGCGTTCTTTGCACCCGGTACATTGGTGTGCGCGAGCTCATCGACGAGCGCAACTTCCGGATGTCGCGCGAGGACCGCGTCCAGGTCCATTTCTTCCAGCGTGACACCGCGATATTCCACGCGCTTTCGTGGAATGACCTCCAGGTCACCAATCTGCGCGATGGTATCGGGCCGATGATGAGTTTCAACAAAACCAACCACTACGTCGACGCCCCGGCGCCTCAGGTCGCAGGCTTCGTTGAGCATCCGATATGTCTTCCCCACGCCGGCCGCGGAGCCGATGTACAGCTTGAGCCGCCCGCGCTCACGCTGCCGGACGAGGGTGAGGAAGTCGCTCATAGCCCTGGTAAAGTTACAACTTGACCAACACCGCGAAGTTGACGCGCATCTCGTCCTTCACGAGATCGGGCGTCCACCCGGGCACCGCGGTGGCTGGGGTGCCGGTGTTGCCGCCGGGAGGCGTGATACCCTGGCGTCCGACGAAGTACGGCACGCTCGCGCCGCGGCGATCGGGCTCGATGCGGAACATGAAATAGTCGTTCGGCGCCCAGTCGAGCGAGATGGACGCATCCCAGGCGTGATACTGGTCGCCGGGGTTGAACGTGAAGTAGGGGGACGGGACCGCCGCGGTGGCGCCGTTGATCGGCGGCGGCAGCACGAGATATCGGCCAGGGTTGTTGATCACACCGCCGCCGACGGTGAGGCCAAAATGGTCGTGAAAGAACCAGTTGCGATCATACAGCATCGCGCCGACGAAGTACTGCTGCGGGCGGCCCGGTCCGGCCGTCGCGCAGTTCACATGATCGCCGAACTCGCAGCCCAAGTCGAACGTGAACGACAGCGCCGACTTGTCCCACGGTTTGTTCGAGTTGTCGTAGTACTTGAGCAGGACGCTGTTGTCCGTGTGGACGCGCGAGCGCGACGGCGCGCCGAGATCATCGTAGCCCCAGTAGTTGTTCGATACGAACGAGATGTTGCCGGTCGGGCGCCAGAGGACCTGCGCGCCGAGTCCCGGTTGGCTGTTGAACATCCCATAGGACTGCCAGCCGTTGATGAGCCAGAATTCGACCTTGAGGTGCTGGCTCGGGAACATCTGCACGCGCATGCCGTTGAAGAACCATGGCGTGTTGGCGGACACGTAGGACGGTTGATACGCCCAGTTGTCCGCGTTGTAATAGCTGAAGAGACCGATGTACGAGTCGAAGATGCCAACGTCGACGTTGAGTCCATCCATCACGTTGAAGTGGTATCCGCCGTACGCTTCCGACACATATCGGTAGGCATTGTCGAGATTATACTGGCCTCTCGATGGGCTCGCGTCATCGCGCGGTGTCTCCGTCGAGTATGCCCCGAACTGCGTCATGATGCGCGCGCGGACATTGTCATAGTGAAAGTCCCCACCAATACCAAACTGCTGCAATTGAAACTCGCTCGTGCGGCCCATCTCGGCCGCGCCATCGAGCGTGTGGTCTTTCGGGCGATTAAAGTCACTGACATAGTTGACGTCGACGCGGATCTCCGGGGTGAACCATTTGGTGTCGAGCGGTGATTCATGGGCGCGGCCGTTGCCGTTCACCCACGTGAAATCAGCAAACCCGAAAGGGGTCGGCTGCTGAGCGGACGCGGCTCCGCCGAGCGCCAATGCGACGGCGCACGCGGAAATGGTGTTTCTCATTTGGCGATGGAGTCGAGAGCGAGGTTGAGCAGCAGGACATTGACTCGGGGCTCACCGAAAAACCCGAACTGTCGATTCTCGGTGTGCGCGGCGACGAGCGCGCGCACCTGGTCGGGAGAGAGGCGGCGTTCGCTCGCCACTCGCTCGACCTGAAATGCCGCGTTCGCGGGTGAGATGTGCGGGTCGAGGCCAGACGCGGATGACGTTACCATGTCCACCGGAACGTGGCCGAGGCCTCGGCCGATCAACGAATCGGCGAGCCCGCGGTCCGTCGGACCCTTGTTGGTGCCGCCCGAGGAGTCGCCGACGTAACCTGAGCCCGCGGCGGACGGACGCGGGTGGAAATACGCGGGTGACGAGAAGGCCTGGCCAATCAGCTCACTGCCGACCAGCTGACCGTGCGATTCGATCATCGAGCCGTTGGCCTGCCTCGGGAATATCACCTGGGCCAGGGCGGTCACGATGCCAGGATAGATGAAACCCGTGATCAGCATCAGCACAAACGTCAACACAATCGCCGGGCGCAGTTGATTATGCAGCATGGGTGGCAACCAAGATCATGTCGATGAGTTTGATAAAAACAAAAGGCATGATGACGCCGCCCACGCCGTAGATGACGAGGTTCCGCCGCAGAATGGCGGCGGCACCCATCGGACGATATCGCACCCCGCGCAACGCCAATGGGATGAGCGCGATGATGATCAACGCGTTGAAGATCACGCTGGCCAGAATCGCCGACTCCGGCGAGTGCAACCGCATGATGTTCATCGTCTGCAGAACCGGAAACGTGACCGTGAACATCGCGGGAATGATCGCGAAGTACTTCGCCACGTCGTTGGCGATCGAGAACGTGGTCAGCGAGCCACGCGTCATGAGCAGCTGCTTCCCGATCTCGACGACCTCGATGAGCTTCGTCGGATTCGAATCGAGATCGATCATGTTCCCGGCTTCTTTCGCGGCCTGCGTACCGGTATTCATCGCCACGCCGACATCGGCCTGCGCGAGCGCCGGCGCGTCGTTCGTGCCGTCGCCAGTCATGGCGACGAGCCGACCACCGGCCTGCTCGCGCTTGATAAGCGCCATTTTGTCTTCCGGCTTGGCCTCAGCCAGGAAGTCGTCCACACCGGCTTCCTGCGCGATCGCGGCCGCGGTCAGCGGGTTGTCGCCGGTAATCATTACCGTGCGAATACCCATGGCACGCAAGCGGTCGAACCGCTCGCGCATACCGCCCTTCACAATGTCCTTGAGATAAATCACGCCCAGCACGTGCGCCGTGTCGCCCTCCTTCTCAGCGACGACGAGCGGCGTGCCGCCTTCGCGCGCGATCCGCGACACGGCGGTGTCGAGATCGGTCGGAATTTTCCCGCAGTTGACCTGAACCCACTGCCCAATCGTGTCGCCCGCGCCTTTTCTCAGGGCCCCGCCGTTCCACAAGTTCACGCCACTCATGCGCGTCGAGGCGCTGAACGGCACGAACTCGACGTCGGTCTCGCTCAGTTCCCGCCCGCGCAGCCCGAACTTTTCTTTCGCGAGCACGACGATACTCCGCCCTTCCGGCGTCTCATCGGCTAGCGACGCGAGCTGCGCACGGTCGGCGAGTTGTTCCATCGTCACGCCGTGCATTGGCACGAATTCGACCGCCTGGCGGTTGCCGAGAGTGATCGTGCCTGTTTTGTCCAGCAGCAGTGTGTTCACGTCGCCCGCTGCTTCCACCGACCGGCCGCTCATCGCGATGACATTTTGTTGGATGACGCGATCCATGCCGGCAATGCCGATCGCCGAGAGGAGTCCGCCGATGGTGGTCGGGATCAGGCACACCAGCAGCGCGACCAGCACCGGGATGCTGATCGGCGTGCCGCTGTAAACGGCGAACGGCTGGAGCGTCACGACAGCCAGCAGGAACACGATCGTCAGGCCCGACAGCAGAATCGTGAGCGCGATCTCGTTCGGCGTCTTTTGACGCGAGGCGCCTTCGACCAAGGCGATCATCCGGTCTAAGAACGTCTCGCCCGCATTGGCGGTGATGCGGATGACCAGATGGTCGGACAAGACCTTCGTGCCGCCGGTAACCGCCGATCGATCGCCACCGGATTCGCGAATGACCGGGGCCGACTCACCCGTGATGGCTGACTCGTCGACCGAAGCGACGCCTTCGACGACGTCGCCATCACCAGGAATCACGTCGCCCGGCATCGCGACGACGAGATCGCCTTTTTGGAGCGACGCCGAGGGGACGGTCTCGTAGCGCGTCAGGTCATATCCGGACAACAAGCGCTTGGCGACCGTCTGCGTGCGCGACTTGCGCAGCGTGTCGGCTTGAGCTTTCCCACGCCCCTCGGCCATCGCCTCGGCGAAGTTCGCGAACACGATCGTGAACCACAGCCAGAGCGTCAGCTGAACGGTGAAGCCCAGATGATTGCGTCCGCTCACCGCATCGCGCACGACGAAGGCAGTCGTGAGGATGCTCCCGATCAGCACGACGAACATCACCGGATTCCTCACCATGTGCCGCGGATTGAGCTTGGTGATCGAATCCCGGAGCGCCCGCCGGACAATCGGTGGATCGAAGAGAGGCCTAGAAGAGGCTGCCATGGTTCATCAAGAAGTGCTCGACGATGGGCCCGAGCGAAAGCGCGGGGAAAAACGTCAGCGCGGTGACGATGATGATCACGCTGAGGAGCAGGAAGACGAACAGCGGCGTCGTGACGGGGAACGTCCCCGCCGTCGCGGGCGCGACGCGACGTTCGGCCAAGAACCCGGCCAGCGCGAGCATCGGCATCATCATCGCGAACCGACCGAACATCGTCGCGAGACCGAACATCGTGTTGTAGTAGTAGGTCTGACCGTTCAGCCCAGCGAACGCGCTCCCGTTATTCGCGACGGTCGAGCTGAACGCATACAGGATCTCGGAGAATCCGTGTGGCCCGCTGTTGTCGAGCCCCGCGAGCCCCTCCTTGGTCACGACCGAGATGGCGGTGAACGCGAGCACCACGAACGAGTAGATGAGGATGTACAGCATCACCGCGCGGATCTCGCGGCTGTCGATCTTCTTCCCGAGGTACTCCGGCGTGCGGCCCACCATGAGTCCGGCGATGAAAACGGCGAGGACGATCTCGACGATCATCGCGTAGAGGCCTGAGCCGACGCCGCCGTAGACGAGCTCGCCGAGTTGCATGTTCACCATCGGCACGAGACCACCGATCGGCGTGAACGAGTCGTGCATCGCGTTCACCGCGCCACAGGAGGCGTCCGTCGTGATGGTCGCGTAGAGCGCGGAGTTGGCGATGCCGAATCGCACTTCTTTCCCTTCCATGTTGTCACCCAAGCGACCGTGCGATTCGGCCCAGTACGTCGTGGTCACGCCGGCGAAGAACAGAATGAACATGGTCCACCACACGGCCCACGCGTGCTTGGGGCTCTTCACCATGCGGCCGAACATGTACACGAAGCCCGCGGGGATGAGAAAAATCGCGAGCATCTGCAGGAAGTTGCTCCACGGCGTCGGGTTCTCGAACGGATGCGCGGCATTCGCATTAAAAAATCCGCCGCCGTTCGTGCCGAGTTGTTTGATCGCTTCCTGGCTCGCGACTGGGCCCATCGGGATCGTCTGTCTGACCCCCTCCAGTGTGAGCGGGTGTTGATACGCCGAGAAATTTTGGATCACGCCCTGCTGTACGAACAACAGCGCGAGCACGATCGAGAACGGCACCAGCACGTAGAGCGTGCCGCGCGTGATGTCGACCCAGAAGTTGCCCAGCCTGCCGGCCGAGCGGCGGGCGATCCCGCGGACGAGCGCGACCGCGGCCGCCATGCCGACGGCGGCCGACACGAAGTTGTGGAACGCGAGCTGGGTCATCTGCGAGAAGTACGACATCGTCGTCTCGCCCGCGTACGACTGCCAGTTCGTGTTCGTCGTGAACGAGGCGGCCGTCTCGAACGACTGCCGGTCGGTGACGGCGGCCAGATGCTCCGGGTTGAGCGGCAGCAGGTGCTGCAGGCGCAGCACCAGATACGTCACGAGCATCGTGACCGCGCTCAAGATGAGCGTCGACGCCGCGTAGTGCGTCCAGTGCTGGTCTTCGTCGGGATCGATGCCGATCACCCGGTAGATGAGCCGCTCCACGGGCGCGAGCCAGCGCAGCGAGCCATCGTAGACCTTTACGAGGTACACACCGATCGGCTTCGTGATGAGGAGCAGCACGACCGAGAAGAAGAAAATCTGGGCCCAGCCGTTGAGCGTCATCAGAACTTTTCGGGCCGGAGCAGCGTGTAGACGAGATAGATCAACAGGGCGGCGGACACGAGGCCGCCGATCACCGCATCGGGGCTCACGAGTCGTGCTCCTCGCCGGTGGCGCCGCGGCCCAAAATTTCCAGGCCGCGCACGAAGGCCAGCATCAGCGCGAAGAAAGCGATGGTGGCCGCGATGTACAGGATGTCGAGCATGACGGTCGGATCATACCGACCGAGCCGTGAAGGGCGCGTGTACAACGCGCGCGTTCACATAAATTTTTCGTGAAGAGGGACGCGCAGTGTGAAGATGCTGCCGCCGCCCGGCCTCGGCGAATAGCGCAGGGAGCCCCCTTGCGCGTCGGCCAGTCCGCGTGCGATCGACAGGCCCAGTCCCGCGCCACCGATGTCCGGCGATGTGCCCGGTGGCCGATAGAACGGTTCGAAGATCCGGTCGATCTCGGACGACGGGACACCTGGTCCCTGATCGCTCACCGCGAACGCGATCATACCGTCATCGCGTCGCACGTACAGCTCGATCGGCGCATCGGGCGGGGCATACTTGATCGCGTTGTCGAGCAGATTGACCAGCGCGCGCAGGGTCGCCATGAAATCGAACCGGCCGATCAGGATCGGGTTCGCCGGATCCAGGAACACCGAGATCGCGCGGTCACCGAGTGGCCCGGCCACGCGTTGGAGCGCCGCACCGACCAGGTCCTCGGCTTCGTTCGGCTCCGCGCTCGGGAGCCAGGAGCCGGCCTGAATGCGGGAGATGTCCAGCAGGTTGGCGACGAACTCGTTGAGGCGATCGGCTTCCTGCTCGATGATGATCGCGCGGTCATCGCCGCTCGAGGAGAGATCGTGCGCCAGCGCTTTGATCGTCGTGAGCGGGGTGCGGAGATCGTGCGAGACCGACGCGACGAGCGCGTCTTTCAGCTTGTCCGCCTGGCGCAGCGCTTCCGTGTGCTGGGCATCGAGGACGAGGCGCGCGCGCTCGACGCCGAGGGCCGCGTAATACGACAGCGCGTCGAGCACGCGGCGCGCTTGCGCATCGAGCTCCAGCCCCTGGTCGCGCACGATGGCCAGCACGCCGACGTTTCGGTCGCGGACTTTGAGGGGCATCATCAGGGCGCGCGCTTGCGCCTCCGCATCGAGTTTCGCCGGGCCTTCCCAGGCGAGGCGCGTCGTCCCGTCGGCGGCCAGCACGGCTTCGGTGCCGTGCTGCAGCACCCAGGCGACGAGGCCGGGGGCGATCGTTTGATCCGCGGGTACGTTGGGCGGCGATTGCGTGATGCCGGGTGGCGCTTCGCGCGGGAAGATCACGCACTGGTCGACGCCGAGCGTCGTCCGCATCACCTCGGCGACCGCGACGAGCGCGTCCTGCGGCTGGCCCGCGTTCAGCGACTCCGCGCCAAGTGACGCCAACCGGTCGATCTCGGCGGCTCGCCGTCGCGCGATCGTCGCCTCGGTCTGGGCGCGATACAGTAGCTGGGCCGCGACGGCGCTCGTGGCCAGGAACGCGAACAGCACGAGCCAGTCGAGCGGATTGTTGACGACGAGGGTGCTGTACGGCGGGAGAAAGAAATAGTCGAACAAGACGAACGCCGCGCCCGCGATCACGAGACCGAATGTGCGCCCGACGCGCGCCGAGGCGCCGAGAACGACGAGCAGGAATGTGAGGGCGACGTGCGCTTCGTTGAGGCGGGCGCGCGCGGCCAGCAGTCCGGCGCTGACCAGGAACAAGCCCAAGACCCACAGGGCGTATTCCGCGGCGTGCCGACGGTTCACTTAAGTTGGCTCGAGGCGGTATCCGACACCGGGCTCCGTAACGATGTACTTGGGCCGAACGGGATCGGGCTCGATCTTTCGGCGCAGGCTCCGTATGTGTACGCGCAAGTACTGCTGCGCGTCGCCGAACGAGTTGCCCCAGACGGCCGTGAAGAGCTCCCGGTGCGTCAGCGTCCTGCCCGCGTGCGCGACGAGCACGCGGAGCAGCTCCCACTCGGTGCGCGTCAGGTGCACGGGCGTGCCCTGCTTCAGGAGCTGCGGCTTCGTGAGATCGATCGTGACCGCGCCGCTGTCCAGCGCCAGCGGCTCGCCCGTGTCGCCGGCTCCCACGAGGCGGGACCGGCGCAGCTGGGCGCGGACCCGGGCCTGAAATTCGACCGTCGAGAACGGCTTGGTCACGTAGTCGTCGGCCCCGGCGTCGAGCAGCGCGACTTTTTCGCGCTCGGAGTGGCGGGCCGAGAGGATGATGATGGGTGCGGTGGACCACCCGCGGATCTCTCGGACCACGTCCTCGCCGTTCATATCCGGCAGGCCCAGGTCGAGCACGATCAACGCAGGCCGCTCCGCGGCCGCCATGTCGATGCCCTCGGTCCCTGTCGCTGCCTCGATGGTACGGACCTCGCCCTCGTCCTTCAGGGCGTTGCGCACGACGCGGCGGATCTGCGGCTCGTCGTCGATGACGAGCACGGTTTCATCGGCCACATCAAACGACTAGTCGAGGGAACCCCTGTTGTCGAGCTTAACCTATCGTTAACGGGGTATTAGCCGCCCAGGGGAAGCCGGCCCATGGTCTTGGCCGTTGGTGCTTCCAGCAACTCCCGCAGCTGCTCGTCCGGCACGGCCTTAATCTCGTCCTCGGTCAGGCGGCGCGGGGTTGGGAACAGGATCGAGCGCATCTCACCCGAGGCCGACCAGAAGTAGAGCCGCGTGCGGCCCTCTTCGACCGATACCGCGCTGCGCGGACGGCCCGCTGGGGCGGCTGGCGTGACGGCGACCGAGCATCGCCATTGTTCACCACCGTGAGTGAAATAGCGGTCAATCATGTGCGATTACTATATCAACAGTGGACAGTCGCACCCTGTGACGCAGGTCACGATGACCGCTTC